>CAMWSW010000079.1 GCA_947176975.1 uncultured Clostridia bacterium
TTATGCTTTTAAGAAGAAATGCAAGCAATGAAAATAAATAAAAATTATATTTTTCGATAAACTCTTACAAAAATTAAGTTATTTTGTAAGTATTTACATTAAATTTCATCTAATTGAGAAATATTTTAGTCAATTTCAGTACTTTCAATTTCCATATTGTCGATACTGTCGTGATCGATTGGATTGATTTTACTTACCGATACTTCATAAGCGACTCTCTCTTCGCTCTTGTCATCGCCAAGATTCTTGACGTAAGTTCTGCTCTGTATTCTGCCAATCACGGTAAGCTTTTCTCCCACTTTCATATTCTGCACAAAGCGAGCGTTTCTACCCCACATAATACAAGGAATATAATCGGATTTATTATACGCCCTGTTTACCGCAATAAGTACGTCGCATATTTCTCTCTTAAACGGAGTCGTGCGGTATATAGGAGGTTTGCATATGTAACCCGTAATCTCTATAGTGTTGGGCGTAACCGTTTCGTCCATAGGCAACAAGTCTCTCACAAAAGCCGTCAAAAGCAATTTGGACTTATCCCCTTCTATCTTATTGTAACTTCTGAACTGTCCTACAAGATTGATTTTGTCTCCTACTTGTACTTCATGCCTTGCAAGTAATCTGTCGGATATCGTGATTGGAATATAGTCTTTTTGCTCCGACAGTCTGGGGACGGCAACTACAGTTTCGTAAAAACCTTCTCCAAATACTTCATGGGTATAAATCGGCTCTTTTACCACCGTGCCGACTAATTGCAATTTATTGTTGTTCATCTGCTCGTAGTTCATACTCTACCCTCCGATTGTGTTTAACGTATTTTCTTGAATTTTTCAGTTGACCTTATGCTGTATTCCGCTACTGTCAATGCTGTAGCCCTCTTGATATACCAAATCCGATATCTTTACCATCTTATAACCTTGATTTTTCAGATTTGCAATTACCAAAGGCAAAGCGTCCAATATATTGTCACTGTTGTTGTGGAAAAGTATTATCGAGCCGTTTTTCACTCCCTTGCTTACTCTCGAGAGTATTTCCGTTGCGCTCAAGCCCTTCCAATCGAGGGAATCTACAGTCCACTGCACGCCGATCATATTCTTTTCTTCGACCACTTCAAGCAAAGTATTGTTATAATCGCCGAAAGGCGGTCTAAAGAATTTGGTCTCAACGCCCGTCAACTCCTTAACTCCGTTGGTCACGTAATCCAGCTCTTCGGCAATCTTTTCCTTGCTCAACGTACTCATATTGAGGTGATTATTACTGTGATTGCCAATATCGCAGCCACTTTCGGCAATTTTCTTCACCATTTCGGGATATTTATCTATCCAAAAGCCCACCAAGAAGAACGTTCCTTCCACTCCGTGTTTGTCGAGGATATCCAATATTCCCTGCGTTTTATCCGCGCCCCAAGCGGCATCAAAGGTCAGCGCAACAATTTTTTCCTCGGTATCTACGCCGTACACAGGTACTTTTCGCAAACTTTGGTTGTTGAATACTGCGCTTACCTGCTCGTTTGACATACCCGTGACACATAATGCCACGAGCGCAACGACTACCACCAACGTGATAATCGACCTTCTTTTTATCGAATAAAACATTTTTTACCTCTTGATACTAACACGGATTTGATTATATTAATTGTCATCTTTTGTCTATTGTTGACTAATTTTGTCGATATTTGTCGAATATAATTTTTACTTCTATTTAATCTTTTGCTTAAATATTTTCTTACGTTAAAATTCTATTAGCCGCGACCTTTGAATATACCAAAATCCCGCATATTTTCTCACTATTTCCTATCATTTAGCGCTAAAATGACGCATTTTGTATATTTTTGACTTAATTTTGCCATGCCTACAAAATATTATTTTAGCCTTGACTTTTATACGTTTTTAATTTATACTATATGTAATGCGCTAGGTGGGGAGCTTGCGGTGCCCTGTACCTGCAATCCGCAACAGCAGGACTGAACGCCGATCTCGGCTTTGACTATGTGAGGTCTGCCCCAAATAAGTAACGTTGATACCAAGGTCTTGTGCAATCACTCACTGTGAACCATGTCAGGACTTGACCGTAGCAGCATTAAGCAGACCGTTTGATGTGCCATAAGGTAGCTTTGGAGGAGTCAACTGTTTGGGTTACGCTTGGGTAGCCACTGTCAAAATCGGATGCGCAGGATTTTGAGTAAATCGCCACCTAAACAAAGGTGGCTTTGTTATAAGAGGCTCTAATTAAGGAGAAAATATGAATCAAGACAAAAAAATTGCTCTGCTTATTGACGCAGAAAATATATCGAGAAATTATCGCAAGATTATTATGAACGAGCTTGCAAAGTACGGTACGACGACTTATCGCCGTATCTACGGAGACTTTACCTCAAGGACGATAAGCTGGACGAGCGAAGATATGCTCAAATACTCTCTTACGCCCGTGCAACAATACTCCAACACGTCGCACAACAACAAAAATGCCGGTAAAAACTCTTCGGATATAACTTTGGTAATCGACGCAATGGACATTCTGTATTCTGGCAACGTCGAAGGATTTTGTATTGTATCTTCAGACAGCGATTTCACAAAACTCGCATCGAGATTGAGAGAAGCAGGAATGCTCGTCATTGGTATGGGCGAAGAAAAAACTCCCCTTGCATTTAGAAAATCTTGCGAAAAGTTTATACTCCTTGACGTATTGAGCAAGACCAACGATAAAAAGCAATCTGATAAAAAAGCCGACAAAAAGACAGATAAAACCGCTGATAAAGCCGCTGATAAAGCCGATAAAAAGGTAGAAAAGACTGAAAAGAGTGACAAACAAGACAAAAAGAAGACTTCAAAGAAGTCCAAGTCCCCAACTGAAGAACAGCCTGTCGAATCCATAGAAACCGTGGAATCTAATGAGTCTATAGAAGAAAAAGCCCAAACTCCTATTGATACTCCGACGATTATGCCACTTGAGAGCATTACTCAACTTATCAAGACGGAAATACTTCCCGAACTTGCAGACGAAGAAGGTTGGGCAAGCCTTGCCGACATAGGTAATTGGCTCTATAAACTCTACAGCGATTTTGATAGCAGAAACTACGGCTTCAGTAAATTGAGCGCGCTATTCAAGTCGTGCGAGGACTTTGAAGTAAAGCCCCAACCGCAGACAGACCCAAATAGCAACGTAGTGTATTATTTAATCAGAGAAAAGGTATAATATCAACTGCTAAACGACGATACCAATTGACGGTAATTGATTATCATTTGCACCTTTGAATAGCGTATATCGCACACGAGATTCGGACGGGATATCGAAGAATTCAAAAGATTTGACAATATCCCCAACGTTGCGTCGATATCGGCAAGCAATAACGCCGCATTTTTATCATCCCCGACTTCGGCTGACAGTTGATTATATTGTGCTTCCAGATTATCTTTTATTACTTCGATGTTTTCCAAAGCCTTTGTCTTATCTATTTTGCTTGCCGTCAAGTCGTCGGCTATGACGTCCAATTGCGTGAGCAAGCCGCTGCAATATCCGCCCATACTGCGGAAAAGCTGAGAACTCCCCTTAAACAAATTATCAAAATCTACTTCTTTTACCTCGATATTTATCAATCTACTACCCTCATTTTCGCTTACTACTGCGTTTGCGTCTGCAAGATCGTCGTAGATATCTCCCACCAAAGCGTACTTTTCGCCGTCTTTGAGAATATATCCCGCTCCGCCCATAAGCCGTTGTTGCTCGGCGTACATTCTAGCCACTGAATAACTGTCGCACGTCTTTAATACGACGGCGTAATAACTCACGGTAGGCATAGCCTTGTCTTGTCTCCCGCCTATTCCCGCAAGCAACGCTCCGCCAGTGGCAAAATCGCCCACGACGACAGTCAAAAGCAGACACGTGATTATCGTAAGCGTCATAAGCCAGCCTTTGCGCCGACTGCTGTATCTGTCATACGCCTGCGGTATTATGTCGATAATGGGAGACTCCTCTTCATCGTCAATTTGATAATTAGTCTGCACCATACCCGTAAGCTGCGGCGCAACTTCGATTTCCACTCTTTCGTCGACGCGATAATCTTGCTCCACGCTGTCTGCGCGCGCATATTCTGAGTCTCTCGCAGTATCGCTTATACGCTCGTCGTAGCCACGCTCAACTGCATTTTGCTGTTTGAGATAATTTTTGAGATAGTATTTGCTGTAATCCATAGTAAATTATACTAAAGAAAAGAGCAATATATAACCGCTGTCCTAACAACAGCGGTCTTTTAATTTACTTCAAATCGTCAAACTTCTGTATATTCACACCCGACTGATCGAAAAGCTCCATTGAAAAGTCGTCGGGATAACCGTATTTGTAAACTACTCTTTTAATACCTGCATTGATAATCATCTTTGCGCATATCGTGCATGGCTGATGCGTGCAATAAAGCGTCGCGCCGTCGACGGATACGCCCAATTTCGCGGCTTGAATTATTGCGTTTTGCTCGGCGTGTACAGCGTAGCACAACTCGTGCCTTGTGCCGGATGGTATATTCATCTTGACGCGCAAGCACTCGCCTTTCTCCACACAGCTCAAGATACCCGAAGACGCGCCGTTGTACCCCGTGGTGAGAATACGCTTATCCTTGACTATGACTGCGCCCACCTTTCTGTCGGGCTTGAAACAACTTGACCATTGCGCAACCGTCTCCGACATATTCATAAATCTTTCATCCCACTTGTTCATACTCTCTCCAAAGACAAAAAACCAACCTTTTTGCCATAAAAATATATAATTGTATATATATAATAGCACAGCGTGGAAATAATATCAACATATAAATCTTTTTCCATTAAAAAACTCAAAATATTGTTTAGATTTTACATAAAAATATTTACATAATTTGGAATTGGTGCTATAATTATTCTATTGGCAATCGAGCCTTTCGATAGCCAATTTATAGGAGGCGTTTTTATGAAAATCAAACCATTATTTGACAGAATCGTAATTCAAGAAGTCCAAGGTCAAACCAAGACTGCAAGCGGACTCGTACTCCCCGACTCTGCTCAAGAAAAGCCGCAAATGGCTCAAGTCTTGGCAGTTGGCCCCGGCGGAATCATTGACGGAAAAGAAGTCGTAATGCAAATTAAAGTAGGCGACAAAGTTCTTTACAACAAGTACGCAGGTTCTCAGTTCAAACTTGACGGCGAAGAAGTGACGATTTTGAAACAAAGCGACGTTCTTGCAATAGTCGAAGAATAATATAGGAGATTGAAAAATGGCAAAGAAATTTAAATACGGCGAAGAAGCCAGAAGAAGTCTTGAGGCAGGCGTAAACGCAGTTGCCGACGCAGTTAAAATCACTATCGGACCAAAGGGACGCAACGTAGTGCTTGACAAAAAGTACGGCTCTCCCCTCATCACCAACGACGGTGTGACGATAGCAAAAGAAATCGAGCTTGAGGACGCTTTTGAAAATATGGGCGCTCAACTCATCAAAGAAGTGTCGATAAAGACAAACGACGTAGCCGGCGACGGTACTACTACAGCG
>CAMWSW010000080.1 GCA_947176975.1 uncultured Clostridia bacterium
ACTCAATATGGAGGCAATATGAATACACAAAAAACAATAAAAGAACTATTTAAAAAGAAATTATCTATAGCATTGAAAAGTACAGGCAAAACCGCAAAAGAAATTGCCGAGATTACGGGGCTGAATTATAGCTCCGTAACCGACTATATGAAGGGCGCCAGTTTTCCAAATATGAAAAACCTTGACACACTTTTAAAAACGCTTGATTTTGACGAAAAAGAGATAATACGTTATGACCTAGCAAACGATATTATCGACGGACAAAAAAAGAAGTAGCAAACGCTACTTCTTTTGTAATACATAAATCACAATATTTAATCTTCAAGTTTCTTAAGTTCGTTTTCGTCGACTTCGTCTTGCGCGTAACTCTTCTTTGCGCCGAACTTGGGTGAAAAGAGCACTTCGAATTCGCCTACCTTATAATACTTCTGCTCCACGCCGCCGTCGCGCTCAATCGTGACCTTGATTCTTTCGCGAAGCAAATCAACTTCATCGACTCTTCCCTGTCCCTCTTCTACTTTGACTGTCGAGCCTATCTTAGGCATACGCTTGTTTGCCTCGGCATAAAATTCGTTCTCGTATCTTAAACAGCACATCAGCTTGCCGCACATTCCGCTTACCTTGGTGGGGTTGAGGGACAGATTTTGATTCTTTGCCATCTTGACTGTGGACTTCTCGTAATCGCAACCCGAGCAGATACAACAACACTCTCTACCGCACATACCCATTGCGCCGCGAAGTTTAATATCGTCGCGCTCGTAGATTTGACGGAGCTCTATTCTCATGTGCATTTTGCCCGCCAAGTCCTTGACGAGTTCTCTGAAATCCACTCTGCCGTCTGCGGTAAAAGAGAAAATTATCTTTGAACGGTCAAAGGTATATTCGGCGTCGACGAGCTTCATTTTGAGATTGTGCTTGTCTATAAACTTTTGGCACAGCTTAAGCGCGCCGTCTTTCTTCTCGAGATTTTCCTTTACTCTCTCTTCATCCTCGGGCGTAGCCTTGCGTACGACGGGCTTAAGCGGAGTTTTTATCTCCTCGTCCGGTACTTCTTTATTTACTTGAGAGACACGAGCGTATTCAAGTCCGCGCACCGTCTCGACGATTACGCCGTCTCCCTCTGAAAATTCTATATTAAGAGGATCGAAATAATACTGCTTGCAAGTCGATCCAAACTTTACGCCTACTATCATCGGCATAGGTATTTTACCTCCATCATTTTTATGAACAAATTGTCAAGTATATTTTCATCTTTGCAATAACTCTCAATCTTTTGTTTTGCCTCGATTATCAACTCGTTGAAGTTGACGAGCGTGGCTATATTAAAACAATCCAGCAAGACGTTGACTCTCTCGAATCCCTCGACGAAAACACCGCTTTTGCGCTTGAGCAAAACTCCGCAGATAAGTTGCATTATATCAAGATATCTTGCAAGTTTTCCATCCTTGAGGTCAAGCCTTTTTTGCATCTTGAGATTGACTTTTGTCGAAGTGAGTTCCTTGAGTATGAATATCACTTCGCTCATATCGCCAAAGTATTCCTCGTCGCCAAGCAAGCTTTCGCATCTTGCCAAAGACCCGAGACAACAATCCACCGCTTCTTCAACAAGGCTCTTAGGCTTGCCGATATAATTGTCGTCAAAGAAGTCCGTCAACTGTTTTTTGGTGAATGGCGCAAGAGTAAGTTTTTTGCTTCTCGACTTGATAGTGTCCAACACTGCCGACTGTCTTATCACGCCAAGCAAAAATACCACTCCGTCAATAGGTTCTTCCAAGCTCTTGAGCAAGAAATTCTGCACTTTGGGATCCACCTTGTCAAGCGCGCGTATTATCATTATCTTGATATCGCCTACGCTCTTGACGTATACCTTCTCGACAAATTCTCTTATGCCGTCGGCTTTGAGATTCTTTGGCTCGAATATATCTTCGTGATTTTTATCTTCAATCTTTTGACATACGACGCACTTGCCGCAACCGCGTTCTTTGCACAAAATTGCTTCGCAACTCAAGTCGATAAGCCCATCGACAGCCAATTCATCCTCGCCCATTATCATATAACAATGGTTGAGTTTTCCCACTGCCAAATCGCTTTGCAAAGTCAAATAAGGCTTTGTGTCCTTGAGCAACGCGCTGTATCTCAACATTATACGATACCTCTTTGACGCAAAAGGTCGACTATCTTTTTGTGCGTCGCGATTGCTTCGCCAGAGCAATCCACGCGCGCAATGCGGTCGGGATAAGACTTGCAAGCTTGCAAATATCCCTCGTATACTCTCTCGTGGAAGCTCTCGCCCTCTTGCTCCAATCTGTCCGTGGCGTCCGCGCCGCCCTTTCTTGCAAATGCCAATTTGGGAGGCAAATCGAGAAATACCGTCAAGTCGGGCATAATATCTCCGCAAGCTAAACGGTTGAGCATATCCACCTTATCCGCGCCAAGTCCCCTTGCAACGCCTTGATAGGCGTAAGTCGAATCAATAAATCTGTCGCACACGACGAGTTTCCCCTTTTCCAAAGCCGGCTTTATGACAGCCTCGACGAGTTGAGCGCGCGACGCGCTGTATAGCATAGCTTCGCACATCCCCGTCATACCAACGTTGTTTACGTCGAGAATTATATTCCTTATCTTTTCGGATATGGCGTTGCCGCCCGGTTCTCTCAAAAAGACCGCGTCTACGCCTTGCGTCTCAAGATAACTTCTTATCATTGCAAGTTGAGTAGTCTTGCCTACGCCCTCTCCGCCTTCAAAAGTGATAAACTTTCCTTTCATAATTATCTCTGATTATCTCCGCTTGTATTCTACAAGATTTACGCTTCGTACTTTTACCGCATCTCTATTTTATCACAGCGACCATACCGCAAGCAAGTCCAAAAAGCCGACTTGAGTATTTTTTTATAAAATCTACCGCCTTTGAGTTGATTACGTCGCCTTTCTTGATTACCGGCACTCCCGGAGGATAGATACCCACGTCGACGGCGCATACTTTGCCAATCGCCTCGTCAGGTGCAAGCAATACGACGTCTCCCGACTTCTCTACGTTTTGCATACCCAAATCCACGTCGATATCGCTATCCAATTTCTCTAGCGATACATTCGCCAATTCATTTGCAAGCAAATCCAACTTGTCGCAATTAAATGGCGTAACGATAAATACGAGCATATCCCCATAAGCCATCTCGGCAAATACGCCTTGCTCTGCAAGTCTGTCGGAAACCTTATTGCAATCTACGCCGTCAATCTTGACGACTAGTCTGCTGAAATCGTCCGTCTCCTCTACCTTGCCGACCTTTAAATTCGCCTTGAATTTGTCAATCGCAAGTTTTACTTTGGCGTACTCCTTTTCGCCATGGTTTGCCATATAGTCGTCTGCATAATCCATACTAGCCATTACGAGATAACTCGGCGAAGTCGTGTGTATATCCGCGCGCAATATTCTGCACTCTTGATATATATTGCTTCCGTTGGTCAATACGAGCGCGCCGCCGCCGTATACCGGCAAAGTCTTGTGCATACTCACGAGAGCTATGTCCGCGTACTTGCTTGCATTGTCTGGCAAAAGCCTTGAGTATGGAAAGTGCGCCGAGTGCGCCTCGTCGACGATAAGCAACGCGCCGACTTTGACGGCAAATTCCTTAATATCTTTCAATGGTATTAGCTTGCCAAAATAATTGGGAGATGTGACGAATACGCAAGATATCTTTGTTTGACGGCTCAATTCCTCGCATTCTTGCAAGTCCTTGCAACAGCGAATTTTTACGCCCAATATCCTTGCGGACGCATAAAAAGATTTGTGCATATCTCCTATGGCAATTGCGACGCCCTGTCTTGACTTTGCCGCAGCCATTGATATTTGCATACCGCAAGTCGAGCCGTTCGTCAGCATAAGCGCATTGTCGTAGCCGTAACGCTTTGCAAGTCTTTTTTCGCAACTTGCAATCACGCCGTCGCTGTAAAGAAGATTGTCAAGACCTTGCACTTCCGTCCAATCGAATGCAGCGGAAGAATATATCCCGTCAAGAAATGCTTGTCCGCTGTGAGCGGGCATACAAAACCTAGCCTTAACCGCGCCGTTGTACTCTTTGATTTTGTCGTATAAATCCCTTGACATATTACTCCCTTTTAGATTCTCCAACTATACTTCTTTCCATAGAGACTTTTATTAAGTGACACGAGTAAGATTGCGTAAGCGATTTTTGCGATAAGCAGGATACGCGTTATGGTCGTAGTGGAACTACGTCCGTGTTGCGTAGACGAACTTAGCGCATAAATCGATAGCAATATTGCCGTACGAGCTTTATAAAAGGCTCTTTAAATAAAAAGCGACCGTGAAGGTCGCCTTCGTCTATGATATTGTCGATATTAGTTGATTGCCAATATTTTGACTTTGTAAGAATTGTCGCCCAATTCTACGATAGCTTCTGCGCCGACTTTCTTACCCAAGATAGCTACTGCAAGCGGAGATTCGTTGCTTATCTTGCCTTCCAAGATAGACGCTTCCGTCGTACCTACGATGGTATACTCGCTCTCTTCGTCTTCGGAGAAGTCGTATATCTTGACCTTGCAACCTGCAATTACGGTGTCTTGCTTTCCCTCTGCGTTTTCAATGATTTCGGCATTGTCAAGTTGAGCTTGAATCGTCAAGATCTCTGCCTCGACTTGAGCTTGGTAATCCTTTGCAGCGTCGTACTCTGCATTTTCTGACAAGTCGCCGAAACCTCTTGCAATTCTGATTCTTTCGCTTGCGTCCTGTCTGTCTACGTTGATCAAATGATCCAATTTCTTTTTGAGATTGTCATATCCTTCTTGTGTTACGAAGTATTTCTTTTCCATATATCCTCCTTGCCTGACGGCTTATTTACTTTATTTTTTGTTCTTACTGCGGAAACTCAATACGTAAAGACTTTCGCTCATTGAGATATTTTCCACAGTTACGCCCGCGGGTACTTCAAGTTCCACGGGAGCAAAATTCCATATTGATTTCACGCCGTATTTTATCAAAGCGTCGGCTACGCTCTTTGCCGAATCCTTTTGGGTGGCAATGATTGCGATATCCACGTTGTTTTGATTGAGATAGGCTTCCAAAAAGTCCATTTCATAGACCTTGATACCGTTGATAGACGAACAGCGCGGGTCGATGTCAAACAACGCCTTGACGAAAAATCCGTCGTCTCTGAACCCCTTGTATCCCGCCAAAGCTCTGCCTATATTGCCCGCTCCGACGATTATCATATCGTATTCTTTGTCAAGACCCAAAATTGCGGCAAGCTCGTTCTTGAGTTTGACTACGTCATATCCGTATCCTTGCTGACCGAAACCTCCGAAATTGCAAAGGTCCTGCCTTACTTGCGACGCTGTGATATTGAGTACGCTTGCAATCTTTGTTGACGATATCCTCGTAACTCCGCTGTCCGCAAGGTGTTTGATATGCCTGTAATAGCGCGGCAAAAGCTTTATGACCGCTTCAGAAATCATAAATTCTCCTCCCTATCGACAATACGTCTTGTATAT
>CAMWSW010000081.1 GCA_947176975.1 uncultured Clostridia bacterium
CAACGTAGGAGAGTGCTACCGTTGTCACGCCACCGTTGAGCCTATCGTCAGCAAGCAATGGTTTGTCAAGATGGAACCGCTTGCAAAGCCTGCGATAGACGTCGTAAGAAAAAAGAAAGTTGAATTCATTCCATCGAGATTCAGCAAGATATATTTCAATTGGATGGAAAATATCAAGGATTGGTGCATATCCCGTCAGCTTTGGTGGGGACACAGAATACCTGCTTATTACTGCGACGACTGCGGCGAGATGACCGTGTCAAAGACAGCAGTGACGGTATGTCCCAAGTGCGGAGGAAAACACGTCAGACAGGACGAAGACGTGCTTGACACTTGGTTTTCCAGCGCATTGTGGCCTTTCTCGACTCTCGGCTATCCCGACAAGACGGACGACCTCAAGTATTTCTATCCCAACAGCTTACTCGTTACAGCGTACGATATAATTTTCTTCTGGGTTGCGAGAATGATATTCTCGGGCTTGGAGCACATGGGCGAGATACCTTTCCCCGAAGTACTTATACACGGCATAGTCCGCGACAGTCAAGGCAGAAAGATGAGCAAGTCGCTCGGCAACGGTATCGACCCGCTTGAAATCATAGACAACTACGGCGCAGACAGCTTGAGATTTTCACTCGTACAAGGTTTAGCCCCCGGCAACGACACGAGATACACCGACCAAAAGACGGAATTCTCACGCAACTTTATGAACAAGTTGTGGAATGCGTCGCGTTTTGCGCTTCTCAACCTCAAGGGAGTACGCGTCAAGGAGATGGGCACTTTCAGACTGACTAATGCGGACAAATGGATACTTTCCCGTCTCAATAAAGCTGTCAAAGATATCACTGCCAATCTTGAGAAATACGAACTTGGCAATGCAGCGGCAAAATTGTACGACTTCGTTTGGACGGAGTTCTGCGACTGGTATATCGAACTTGCAAAGGTATCTTTGTACGGCGACAATGAGGACAAGAAAGTCAATACGCTTTCGGTACTCGTATACGTACTTGAGAATATATTGAAGCTTATGCATCCATTCGTGCCTTTCATTACCGAAGAGATTTACAAGAATTTGCCTACGACCAAGAAGAGCATAGTTATTTCAAGTTGGCCTACCGTCAACAAGAAGTACAACTACGCAAAGGAAAGCGGAGAATTTGCAAAGGCAATGGAAGCTGTCAAGGCTATCCGTAATATGAAAGCGGAAAAGGGCGTAGCTCCGTCCAAGAAAATCAAGGCATACTTCATTGCAAGCTCTATCAATCCCAAGGACGCAAGCTATATCTACAAGCTTGCAGGCGTAGAAAACGCAGAATTTTTGGAAGATAAGAGTTCTATCGGCGAAAAGATTGTTTCGCTCTTTGGCGACTTTGGCGAGATTGCCGTACCGCTCGGAGATTTGGTGGACGCTCAAAAGGAAATCGAGAGATTGAGCGGAGAACTTGCATACACTCAAAAAGAAGTAGAGAGAAGTCAGAAGATGCTTTCCAATCAAGGCTTTGTAGCAAAAGCTCCAAAGGCGCTCATTGACAAAGAAAAGGAGAAGCTTGCAAGCAATCAGGAAAAGGCTCGTAAACTCCAACTTGAAATTGACAATCTCAAAAACGCTTAAGCTTACATATAATAAGAATATATATAGATAATAAAAGAGATGAAGTACGTATTTTTTGATTTTGACGGAACTATAAGCAATACCTATGAAGGTTGCGCGCGTATACTCAAAAAGACTTTTGACAAATACGGTGTGGATATGGACGAGAGCAATTATTCCAAGTTCATCGGACCTCCGTTGTCGGAGACTTTTATCAAGTATATCGGCAAGGATATCGCATACGAAGCAGTGCAATATTTCCGTCAACTCTACGTCGGTGAAAAGGCTATTTATATGAGCAAGCTTTACGACGGCGTAGCAGATATGCTTTCGCAGTGTCACAATATGAATGGTGTCAAGACGGGAGTTGCCACTTGCAAAAAGCACGAAGAGGCTGTGCATTTGCTTGAATACTTTGGCGTGAAAGACGACATTGATTACGTCTCGGGACTTGTATACAATCAGCGTGAGACCAAAGCTGAAGTCTTGCAGTACGCGCTCGACAATCTTGGTATCACGGCAAAAGACTGCGTAATGGTAGGAGATACGATATACGACGTAGAGGGCGCAGAGGAGCTTGGTATTGACTGCATACTGTGCCTGTGGGGGTTTGGCGATTACGACGCTATTCACAACAAGAACGTGGTTTTCCGCGCAGAAACTCCTTATGACGTCATTGACTTTGTGCAGAGTAATTTTGCCGACAAGGAGAGTTTATGAAATACTCGAAAATGACTTTAAGTTACGTCAGACACAACTTTTTGAAAAGTATGGGTATTATGTTCATACCTGCCGTATTGCTTGGCGTTTTGTTGAATCCGTTGAATATAGTTGAGATTATAGTGAGCGTAGGTAAAAAGGAAGAGACTTATCATTCCTTTATAGATATATTTAGAAAGATCAACGGATATACAGGCGCATGGCGTTTTTCATTTACAATTATATCCATTGTTTTATCAATAGGTTTTCTGTCGCTTTTGTCGGGATTTATTCGCCAAAAAATGCGTTACGGTCTTGACAACAGAGGCAAGTGGAATATGATAGGTTCGCACCTCAACGACAATTTTATTCCAATGCTTAAATATTTGATTATGCTATTGGTGTCGTTGGAGATACTTGAAATATTACTTTCGACTTTCTTATACACGACGATAAGGATATTCAAAAATGCATTGCCTATGTGTTTGATATTGGCGTTTGTATTCTTGTTGCTTGAGCTGTTGTTTTTGTCTATGTCTCTGCTCACGATACCCAACATGACGATGAAGGGATTCGGTCTGTTCAAGGCGTTCGGTCATTCGGTATATTCGCTCAGCGCAAAGATATTCAAGGTATTCGGCAGCATTCTATGGATAATGCTGTTGATGAGTCTGCCAATGGTATTTTTGATTTTATTCCCATTCAAGGGAGCAAGTTATCTATTATTACTGTTTTCATTCTTGTTCTATTGGGTGCTTGCGTCATATATAGGAGTATTGGTTTACGTCGTCTATTTTGACGTCGAGGAGTTGGAAAGGGAGGATCTCAAACTATGATAATAAAGGATTCGTTCAGTATCACGATATCCAAGTTTTCTTTGGTATATCAAGTAATACTTGTGCTGTTGATAGCTATGCTTTTCTTCGGCATAATAGGCTATGCGATATTGGCTCCTACGTTGAGCGGATACGTTCATGATTTGAAAGGACTCGGCATAGGTCAAGTAATTAAGAATTACGTCAAATCAATTTTCAGCGGCGTGGGCGGTATTCAGCAAGACGGTTCAAACGAGTACTACCAAGCGGTTGTCGATACGGTAAAGGAAATAGCCGTGATTACGAAGAATCACGTCGGCTCTATATGGGGCGGTATAATTGCAATAATCATATTGACGGTGCTTTTCAGCGTATTTTATCATATTTGCCTTTACACGGTCACCGATACGTTGCACACTTTTATGTCTTCTGACAGCGAATACGGCTTTTTGTCCAATATGATTGCCAATCTGTCCAAGTCCTTTAAATTCTCTTGGGCATACGTCGGAGTATTTATCGCAAGTATGATAATCGTCGTCGGTTTGAGCCTCGGCATAGGATTTTTGCTCAGCGCTGTAAACAACTTCTTGGGAATAGCCGCGGCATACTTCACGTTGCTGTTGACGCTGTCCATTCAAAGAGCCTTGTTTGCAGGGTGGATGCCCGCGTATATAGTCTCCGATTTGACGATAAAAGAGAGCTTGGCGCTCAATTTCAAGATGGCGGTCAAGACGTTTAAAGATCAATTGGGCGTGTATTTCGTGCTTTATCTTACGACGTTGATATTGGGTATAGTCGTTGCTCTTTGCACGTTTGGATTTGGAATTATCATAGTATGGAGTTTGTGCGCAGTACTTACTCAATCCCACGATATGGTCAATTACTATCACTATAAGGGCAAGAAGTACTATAGAGATTCTCAACACGTCGTAGACCCGACCAAGAAATACAAAGAGGCCGTGCTTGACGACCCGATAGAGTAAGGAATAATCTTTACGGCAATTTCTTAATGCCCAAAGTATTTATATGTAATATTATTTATTTGCTCTTCTACGCTGGCTTCTATCTCTTCTTTACTGCTGCTTCCGGCGAAACAAACGTCTTCAACTATGTCTTTGACTTTTCCACAGTTAGGGCAGTATGCAGATATTATGACCGTTGCGTGCATCAATCCGTCGTAGGCATTTTTTGAAGCTCTTGAAAGGTCGCATTTATATTCATATCTTGCGCCTTGCATTGATGCTCCGCACTTTTTGCACTTGCTTGCGCTTTGAGTTTTCTTTTTGTCCGTCGTCTTCTGTGTAAATTTAACAACGCCAAAAGATACGACAGCCATTATTACGCCATACACAATCACTGAGCGATCGCTTAATGCGCCGCCGATAATCAGTATAATTCCCACTACGAATGTTAATTTTGCTATCAGCCTAATAATTGAGGCTAAAAATCTTGTAATCATATTCATTTCTCCTTTGTTTCTTACAGTGTACACCAAATATTTTGGTATGTCAACATAAATACCATTGTTTTTGGTAAACTTTATAATATGAGAGAAGTGCATTTTGCAGAGAATTTAAAGAATTTAAGAATTTCGGCGGGTATGACACAAAAGCAACTTGCATACTTAATGGAAGTAGATCAACGCACTATAAGCGCTTGGGAGAAGAAAGTCTGCGAGCCGAGTTTTGAATTGTTGGCAAAGTTGTGCCAAATATTTGACGAGAGTTTCGACGGCATCTTGTCATGATTATTTATACGTCACTTTGATATCTTTACCTATTTATTTTCGCTCACTTTAGACACAGCGCCTGAGTTGTCGCTTTGGGCATTGTCCGCTTCTGCGACGTCGGCAACTACCGGAGCGGAAGGAGCAGTCGGAGTCGAATTATTAGTAGCGTCTTTGATGTTGGCTTTGATTTTGACGGGAGAGACGTAAGTATTCATACTCTTGAATACGTTGCGGAAGTGGTCGGCAATTCTCTCCATATTGCTGACTATTGAGAGGAAGATACCGCCGCTTTCGGAAGAGCACTCATTGTTGTGCAGTCTTGCGATATGACGTTTCTCAAGGTCTTCGTTGTAGGTGTCGACCAAGTCTTCGTATCCGTCGACTTCTTCTTTGAGCGCAAGGCTTTTTGATTCAAACGCGATGATTACGTTTTCATACAGTTTGTCGACTGCGCTCTTCATCATCTTCAATTCTTCTATTGCGGTGTCGGAAAAGGAGAGTTTGTAATCCACGAGTTCTTGCGCCGATTCGCATATATTTTCCGCATAGTCGCCGACTCTTTCGATATCGGAGATTGCGTGATAGAACGACGCCAGTTCCTTTTCTTCTTTATAAGAGATATCTTTTGTAGATATTTTTACGG
>CAMWSW010000082.1 GCA_947176975.1 uncultured Clostridia bacterium
CTTGCAAGGCGGCAAAGAATATGATTGATTTGCGCGAAGACCAAATCGAAAGATATCAAGACCTTTTAAAGGAACAAAGAGCATTGAAAAATAAGAAGTAAGAGCAAAGGCGGGAGTTCAATCCCGCCTTTATCATTTTAATCCATTTTGCTATTGAAATTTTACCGGCGCTATGCTATTATAAATATAATAACATTAAAAGGTAGTTTTATGGAATTTCAATCGCAGAACGTAATCAAAGGTATTGAAGTCAACGGAGACAAAATCGTCGGGGCTTATGTACTCAACAAACTCACGGGAAAGAAAATAAATCAGTTGGGATATGAATGCAGCATATCGTATTTTGTAAAAAGCGGTATCTTGCGCAAGAAAGCCTTTTTTGACAGTAATCAAATGCGTGTCGTTGCCTCAGACGAAAGCGGACTTCAATTGGCAATATCGCACGGCGGTATGGATTGGGACATCCGCATTGATTACGTCGCAGACGCGCAGTCGGGAGCGCTGAGAAAAACACTTAAGATAAACGTGTCAAATCCTCAAGTCGTAATAGATTTCATTGACCTTGACAGTTTTGACGCAAGCCAAGCAGAATTTAAATGGAGTATACCCAAGGTGAAAAAGAGGGTAATGATACCCGCATATATAACGACTATGGGACAGCCCTATTACGTAAATGATATGTTCTTCGGCGGAGAGTTTCCCGTAGCCGACAACAGAATCGAAGAGGGCGTCGCTTACAGTAGATATCATATCGGCAGAAGTTTTGCCGATATTGCCCAAGACGGCGAGTATAATTCCATTCCATTCGTCATGGGAAGCGGTAAAAATGCCAAATTTCATTCAATGCGCGCAGACTTTTTCCGATACGTCTATACGATCGTAGCCCAACCTGCAAAATTCAGACTGCAATTCAACAGTTGGTACGACAATATGTTGGATATAGACAGCGACAAGATAGCAAAGTCATTTAAGGCTATAGCGGGCGGCTTTGATGAAGCAGGACTTCGTCCGCTCGATTGCTACGTCGTCGACGACGGTTGGATAGATTACAAGAGCGCAAAATTTTGGGAGTTTGACAGCAATAAATTCCCCAACGAGTTCTACAGTGAAAGTAAGTTGACGAAAGAGTTTGGATCTACTTTTGGCGTGTGGTTCGGACCGCGCGGGGGATATACTCAACAGACTTATAAATACGCGAAATTGCTTGAGAGCATAGGTTATCCCAAGTGCAAGCAGTCTTACGATATTTGTACTTGCAATCCAAAGTATATCAAAGATTTGTGCGCAAGGATGGCGGATTTTTGCGACAAATACAACGTCAGTTATTTCAAGATCGACGGCTTTGCTGTTACGCCTTGCAAGGCAAAGGATCACGGACATCCAAAAGGAGTGGGAGACGGACTTTATTTTTACACCTTCCTTTGGGAAGAATGGACTAAAGGATTTGAAAATATCCGCAAGACCCGTCCCGACGTCTTCCTCAACGCAACGTCGTACGCGCACTGTTCGCCTTGGTTTTTGAAATGGTGCGATGCGATTTGGCTCAACAACTGCAACGATATGGGCTATGCGGGCAAGGGTGACAATCTTTCGCAATGTCTGAATTACCGCGACGGTAAATACAGAGATTTCTTTGAGATAAGGCAGTTGCAATTCCCGATTTCAAATCTATATAATCACGAGCCGTGTTATGCGGAACGCAACTGCAATCCGCCTTTGACGGGTAATCTTAAGACTCCCGATCTTGCGCATCCCACGGTGGTATACGATATAGACCAATTCAAGACGTATCTGTATATGTGTATGATGAGAGGTACGGGATTCGTAGAGTTGTATTTTTCACCGCAGATGTTTGACAAGCAAAGATATGCGGCGGCTACAGAGGTACTGCAATGGGCGGAAGAAAATTTCGATACCATACGTCACAGCGCGTTCTTCGGCGACGCTCCCGAAGAGGGCGGAGTATACGGATATTATGCGTTCAACGACGGCAAGGGAATTCTTGCAATTCGCAATTCTTCAGACGTGAAGATGAGTTATGCCTTTGACCACAAGTCGTTGAGTTTTGACGACAGCGCGTATGAGATAGAGCAGTTCTATCCTATAGCCGGCGAGTCGGCAGAAGTCGCAAGCGGAGATAAATTGGATATCGAATTGCAACCTTTTGAAGTAAGGCTGTACAATATCAAGAGCGTATAACGAATATTCTTTGCAAAATCAAAATACTTTAAAGTATACGCAGAGTTTTGTATGAGTCAAAAATAATGGACATTGAGCTATATTGTATGTTATACTCAAAATAACAACTCGAAATTTAAGAGGTATTATGAAAGAAGAAATCGGAATTACTACTGACGAAACGCCCATCGCTCAGAATGGCGGAACTTTAAAATTGGACTTCAAGAGAACAATCCTTGTTGGATTTGCTTTCTTTGGAATTATGTGTTTTTGGGAAGTCTATGATTACATAATGCCGCTTATTCTCAATACGAGATTCGGTCTCAATTCTTGGCAATACGGCTTGATTATGGGACTTGACAACCTTTTGGCAATATTCTTGTTGCCTCTCTTCGGCTCGCTGTCGGATAGGTCAAAGAGCGCAAAGATGGGTAGACGTACCAGATTTATCTTTTGGGGTACGATAGCCGCCGCCGTTGCGATATTGATACTATCTATATTTGAGTTTGTGCAATTCAAGAAGATTATGGATGCGGGTTACAGTGATATCAACGCGTTGATGAATTCTTATTCGGCTTTGAAAGAATTGTTAGAGAGACAAGACGTGGTTGATTTTCTCAATCAAATGCAAGTAAGTCTCGATTACGATTCGCTGACGAAATTGAATTCGCTCAAAGGCTTGAGTGAGGCGCAGTCAATAATAGTCGCCGATATATCTTTGGCTATCAAGGACGCACAGATCGCTATGGGTGCAAGTATCGTGAAAAGCAATGCGTGGGTACTAGTTATGTTCATCGTATCGCTTTTGATATTGTTGGTGTCGATGGCTTCGTATCGCTCGCCGGCAGTTTCGCTTATGCCCGATATCACGCCTAAGCCGTTGCGTTCGCAAGCAAACGCGCTCATCACTTTTATGGGCGGAGCAGGCGGAGTAGTTGCAATCGTGCTTTACAAAGTATTTGCAAATTCACCGACAAAGAATTATTTATTCCTCTTCATATCGTTGGCGGTAGTATTGCTTGTGGTATTGCTCGTCTATATGCTGACAGTCAAAGAAAACAAATTTGTCAAGCTTAGAGAGCAAGAAGAGGAAAAATACAACGTCGTGGACGAAGAAGAAGCGGAAGGTACGGATAAGTTGCCTAAAGCAAAACTTGTGTCGCTCTTCTTGATACTAATGACGGTATTTTTGTGGTTTATGGGTTACAACGCAGTCAAGTCGCACCTTTCTACTTACGCAACGAGAATGCTCAACTTTACGCAAGGCTACGTTGGCACGCTGTCAATTCTCAACGGCGCGGGCGGAGCAATTGCGCTTTTGCCGGTTGCGTTGCTCGCCAACAAACTTGGCAGAAAAAAGACGGTAATAATTGGTGTAATAGTAGCAGCTCTTGCATTTGTCCCTTGTTTCTTTATGAAGGCGACGACCCCGGGTGTAAAATATCTCTTCCCGTTGTGTTATTTGCTTGCCGGCTTTGGTATGGTGTGCGTCAACGTCAATACCTTGCCAATGGTTACGGAGCTGTCAAGGGGCAGTACTGTAGGAAAGTATACGGGATACTATTACGCTTTCTCTATGTCGGCGCAAGCTGTTACTCCTGCGTTTGCAGGTATATTCATGGATAAGATAAGTCAAAGCACGGTATTTATTTACGCATCCGTATTCATTGGACTTGCTTTGGTTACGACGGTATTTATCAAGCACGGCGACAACAAGCCTCCAAAGAAGAAAAAGATGTTGGAGTATTTCTCCGACGAGGATTGATACGGTTAAGGAGCGTATATGGCAAATAAAAAGCCCTCAAAATCAAACAAGCAAAGCTTAGATACCAAAAAGATTATCGCCATTTTGGCGGTAATCTTGGTCATTCTTCTGATTATTGCAATTATATTGATAAGTATCAGAGGAATGTGGAAGGATATAATAGACTTTGTCAAAGGATATTTTGATGAAGAGGATTTGCCGTCAGGCGAACAACCGAGCGGAAGTTTATCCAGCGGTAGCATATCCAACAAGCCGATACCAAGCGGTGTAGCTCAACTCAACGGAGCTATTATGGAGATGCGTGTGCTTGACATAGGACAAGGCGATTGCATACTTTTTATTCTCCCCGACGGGCAAGTCATGATAATGGATATAGGCAACGAGAACGGTACGGCTTCGCATTGGGATGACGTAATCGTCGAGACGCTTACAGAATTGCAAATCACTACGATTGATTATCTTTTCCTCTCGCACACCGACTACGATCATATTAGAGAGGCTGATAAGCTTGTGGCAAGGTGTGATATAAAGAATTTCTATTTGCCTGTTGCTGATATAGGAACTAGTGGTAAGTGGGGGGATGTTTACAATGCGGCTCTTGCAGAGACGTACGAAGAGGACGGCGTAGTCAAGCAAGCTACAATAAATTACAACGTAGGCGCTTACGAGATACACGGAGAAAATTGGGTAATGAAGTGTTATTCATTTGACGAGGCAGATTATCCATTGATAAAAAAGAGTTCTTCCGCCTTAAATAAGAACTCAGTGTCGCCTATATGTTTGCTGGAGTATGCAGGAAGAACGATAGTTTTGACGGGCGATTCCAACGAAAAGAACGAGCCGTATCTTATAAACAAAGGTTACTTCGACAACGTAGATGCAGATATACTCAAAGTGGCGCATCACGGATCTAAGACTTCGACCTGTATGGATTTTCTTAACAAGATAGATTGCGAATACGCTATTATCTCTTGCGGCGCAGGAAATGACTACGGACACCCGACTTCCGAGGCACTCAACAGATTGGATACATACACAGACCTAGTACCGGATGACGATTACAACGGATATGCGCAAGTATACCGCACCGATGAGGACGGCACGGTGATAGTGCAGATAGACGAAGACGGCGTCATAAATCTCATTACCGAGAAAAATGAAAGCAAGAATACAACGACCGGTACGCCGATAGGCGAGACGGAGAGCGGAGAGGTAGTCTCGGGTCAAGTGGCGCTTGTTCGCATAGTGAGATACGAAGTGGATTACGAGGAACTATTAGTCGCGTAACGGATAGTTAACAGCATAAAAGAAATATATAATATTGCAGGATAAATAAAAGAGGTTACATTATGAAATTTGACGTGGAACTTGTGGGAAAAGTCGGATCTATGGCGCTTGTCAATAAAGCGTGGGGCGATATTGACTACAACGCTATTGCCAGAATAAGCAGAGAACTCAAAGCGGGATATATTTGGGTATCAAGT
>CAMWSW010000083.1 GCA_947176975.1 uncultured Clostridia bacterium
CTTCAACAGGGACTTCTACCTTGACTTCCTTCTCGACTATCTTCTCTACCTCTACCGGTACTTCAACAATCTTTTCAACAGGCACCTCAACGACTTTTTCGACAATTTGAGGTTCGCTCGTTTGATTGCTAGAGAGTTCCAATATCTTTTCCATAAGCATTTCTTGATTTTTCATCATCTGCTTAACTGTTTCGTCATTGACTGTTGTCGTTGCAGCGACTTCTTTGTCGACAAGTTTCTCAAGCAACTTTTGGATATTCTTCTCGTTCTTTTCCGTCTTCTCGATGAGCTTTTCAACGAGTTCGTCATTTGTAGACGCTTGTTGCGGAAGAGCTTGTTGCACACCCGGAAGCAATGCCGTCACAGTCTCTGAGATAAGTCCCCTCATATCTTCCATGCTTATGCCGGGTTGCGCAAATGCAAATCCGCCTTGAGGCATTCCTTGTCCCATATTGCCGTTGCCGCCCATCATACTCATGAACATCATACGCATATCTTCGTCGCGACGTCTTGCCTCTTTGTCTCTGCGCGAATATTCTTCTTCTCTTCTGCGATCGTCCAAATCTGCTTTATTGCGATTGCGTTCTTCAATAGCTTCTTCGTAGTTCTCTTCGGCTTTGTTGCATCTGCTCTTGGCTATAAGCATTATTACTAGACTTACGACAGTCAATGCCATGAGTACGCACGCAATAGCCGTCCAGCCCGATATTGCCAATCCGAGGAATGCTCCTGCATAGACGGAAGATTCCAACTTATCTGCTTTCTTGTTGAACTTCTTACGTTTACTCTCGTAACCCGCCGTCTTGGATAAGAATACAATAATCAATATTATACTTATTACGCTCGCTATCAACTGCCATAACGGTATTTCTTTGAGTTTCTCTAGTATATCGTCGAGCGTGCTTCCAGACTTATCGGATTTCTTCTCAAAATCATACGGCGGGATATTATCCGGGTCTACCGTATTGCCGAATTTGTCTACGAAATTAAACTTATCCTTTTCACTGTCCGGTATCTTTACCTTGACGGTATAGTCCTCGCCGTCTTTTAAATCTTCTGGCTTCACTGGATTGCCGTCTTTGTCAAAATACTCATACTCTGGATGTATTTTGTCCTTGTACTCATCGGGTATCTTCAATTCGGGTGGATTCTTCGTCTTGTCCCACTCTATCGTTATATCCGGCTTTTTGCTAGGCGGATTCTCTTCGTCGTCAAAGTTGTAATTTGGATTGTTGATATCCGACGGGTCGCGTAGTTCCTCACCCGGAGCTACACTAAACTCTATAGTCTCCGTCTCCACTTCGCCGTTGTCAAACTCAAAGTTGCGATTATCTTTCAATACCGCTCTTATCTTGAACGTTCCGCCTTTGCTCAAGTCACTATAGTTGACCTTATGCATATCTGCGTCATAGTACTCGTATTCTATACCCTCTTTGAGTTGAATACTCTTTATGTTGCCAAGTACCGGCGGTTTCGCGCTTGTCTTCCACTGTGTGGAGATGACGCTCTTGTTTATCTTGAATTGGAATTGCGTGTCTCCGCTCAATACCACGGATGCATTGTTGGACTTAATCTCTACCCAATACGTGCCCACGTCTTTTGGCGCAGAATCCAACTTGTTTACGCCAAACGCATCGCCTGCGTAGTACGTAAACGTAAGACTTCCCGTAGGCGTACCAGTCGCCCATTTCAATGCCACAGCCTTGCCTGTATACTCGTATTCCGTAGTGGAAAGCGATACCGTTATTGCCGTAGAATCTCCTCCTACGCTGAATACAGGCGAATACAAGTCTGCACCATCGGGGAATACGTAATCGCCTTCGTATAGACTCTGAAGTACCGGATATGCCTTGTAATACTTGACCTGCGTTGCGTTTACTTCTATCTCGTCGAGTGTCAAGCCTTCTGCGTTCTCGTCTAATATCTCTCCGCTGCTGTTTGTCTCGTAATACAGATAATCTATCTTGTCTGCTACTCTACTGTCTGATAATACCAAAGCTCTAAACGGTACGTCGTTGATATCTTCTGCGTCTTTGTACTCCCAATTGAGTTTTATCTGTACGGGAATGATTTGCCAAGATATAGTCCATGTGAAGTTGCCGTCATAGTTATTTCCGTCTTTCTCCGGCAAGATGTAGTTGCTCTCAGTATACCCGTCTGCAATCTTGAACGTGACTGTGACTTCTCCGTAGGTCTTGACTGCCGTTCCGCTCGTATTTGCGCCCATTAAGTCTTTGACTGCCAACTCACTTGGCAAGCCAGTTAGACTTGGAGTTATCTGACTGCCCGTATACTCATACTTGCCGTCGTTTTCCCACTTGACGTTATTTAAGTTAAACTTATACGGTGTTATCTCAAACGTTACGGTATAGTCTTGCGTTGCTCCACCGCTTGAAAGTGTAACTGTTGCAACGTATTGACCCGCGTCTTTCATTTCGTTGACAGGGGTGCCGTCTTTGGTGTAAGTGACTAATCCTTTTTCATATCCGTCCGGCTTTATAACGTTGAAAGTATATGCGCTTCCGTCATACGTTTTTGTCGTCGGAAATGCCTTGCTTGTCTCGCCTATCTCCGCTACTACGGGCGCGTCGAATGTCAGCGTTCCGTCTTTCTCAAGTCTCCATTTGAGATTGTCGCTTCCGGTTGGCTCTGTCATCTTCAAAGTTACAGAACTTGACAATGCTACCGTGTAATTCTTCTCACTGTCGACTTCTTTTATAGTAAGCGTATAGTCGCCGTCAGTATATATTTTGGAGAAATCAAGAGTGATTTCCTGGGAATATTGTCCACCCTTTGCCGTTCCGCTTGCTATCTCTATAGGTTCGTTTGAGCCTTTCTGCGCGTATACTTTATAGTTGACTTCATCAGTATTTGACGGCGCGCTCTCTATATAGTCCATCGTAACTTTAAGAGTACTCTCCGTCTTTCCGTTGAGTATTCCTCCGCTTACCTCTCTTATGACAAACTTGTCTAGCGCTTTTGGAGTAACGGTAATCGTGAGATACCTATCGTCTGAATTATTCGTATCGCTCCATACGTCTCTTCCATCGCCAGATACAGGGTCATAGCCGTTTGTCAAATGCAACTTTATGGCATTTTCATACACTCCGCCCTGTATGACTCTATATGCTCCGCCTGCATCGGTTATCTTCCCGCCGTAGTTGTTGGCAAGTGTGACTTCAATATGGCTTGCCGTATTTTGAGCATACTCCAACTCAAACGTACGGTTGGAGCCGTTGTATTCCTGCGTTAGATGATTCAGCGTAGGCGCAGTTATTGACTTTGTGCCGATATTTATAGTTTTGTCGTAAGTATCATCCAAGACGTAGTTACCGGAAATAGTCACCGCCGGATTAAACTCTACTACGGCGTAATAATTGCCTACCTTAGTCGGTTCGGTATAAAACGGTGGATTACCTTTATCGTCAGTGTACTTAACTCGCAAGATTTGGTCTTCATACGTCTTGTCGTTTTCGCATATACCTGTTGGTGTAGGCGTAGGCGGACTGGCTTCCCAATCTATGTCTACACTCAACTCTTTTTGCGTTATTTTAAGTGTAATTTCCTTAGTTCCTTTAGTTCCGTCAGACCACTCAATATCAGCGCTATCTTTGAGAGTAAACGAAACTGTATACTCATCCACGGTTATTGCGTTGGACGGAATGGAAACTGTCATAAGCGTAGAATTTTGGTAAATTGAAGCGTCATACCATTTCTCTTCACTAAAATCTGCAACCGTACGTAACGCGCCATTGTATACGACGGGTACATCCTCTGGAATAGCAAGTCCAAAAGACGTAAAGCTACCCGTAATAGTCTCGGCATACTGCCCGCCTCTTAAACTATCTGCAAATAATACCGTGATACTGAAATCGCTTGCGTCTACTCCGCTAGGCAAATTTGCTGTAGCTACGCCTCCGCTAAATGGCGCAGTCGCCTGATACGCTACCGAGCCACTACCTGATTTGTCTGAAAGTAAAATTACTGCGCTACCAGTCTGTCCCGACTTCGTTACAGTAATTTTTCCACCATCTGTAGAAATTTGTGGTTTACCCGTAGAATTTGCGCTGTCATTGAAATTTTTATAACCGTTTGATTTGATATATAGTTTATATGCCGGTTTGCCGCCAACCGAACTTACAGAAGCGAAAGTTGCCCCGTTGGACGCAACTGACGCAGCAGTAGCGTAGATTACGTTTGACGGAGAAAAGCTAAATGCCGGGCGAACACCATTTTGATGACTCAGACTACCGTGAGTAGCGTGAATATTACCGCTATTGTGAACGAAGAGCGCGTAAGAGTACGAAGCGTAACGACCGGGAGAGCGAAGCCAATAATATGAGTCAACGTCTGCCGAGGACGAAAATGAGAGATAAGTAGAAGTATCAGTTTTATCATAATTACTTGGAAAACCTGCAGAGTCTTTCGTCCAGCTCGAATTTATTTTGTTTGCATAAACTGTTCCATTATCACCAAAGCCGTATGCCTTGTTATTTATATCGTAATAGTCAAGCAGGAATAAATAGTCCTTTGTTTTTTCTGTTACGCTAGAGCCATCCTCGCTTGCATAAGTGCCGGCATCGCTATTTACGATAGTTTTATCATACTTTCCTGCTCCCGATCCTACTATTCCCGTTGTGTAAATTTTAGGAGAACTATGCGAAGACTCATAACCCCAAAGTTTGGTTTCATATTCCTTGGTCTGCACCACGCTATTTCTCTCATTATCATTAAAAAATTTATGCAACCACGAATCAGTATCTTTTACAGACTGGTTATAAGTAGGTATCCCCGCAGAAGTGGTTACCTCGCTAAAATAAGTTCCGCCGTTAAGAGCCGCCCTTAATTTACTTGTACCCCAAAAAGCGTAGTACGGAGAGTTGTAATGGGTATTATACATTGAGACTCCCAACTGATAATCCGCCCATAACAACATATTTCCATTACTGTATTTGGTATCACTGTTTGATAATACTCTCCACTTTATTGCTCCGGTATGTTTCGTGTCGCCAAAATTCGTGACGTTACTGCCGAAATAGATATATTCGTTTTGACCACCTGCAATAGCGCTTGAAAAATTGTCTTTTGCCACTCCCTTTTCAGTAAGGTTAAGCACTGAAGGCGTTACTGCGGCTTTTGTCTCTGCTTGTGCGCTCTCCTCTGCTTTGGTATTTCCCATTATAGATATTGCTAAACTTAATACTATAAGCACAGTCAATACAATACATATTGACGTATAAACTAATTTTGTTTTATTCTTTTCTAAAATCATTGTTGACACCTCTCCTGTCAATAGATAATTTCTCAATGTAAATTATACTTTTCTCTTATATAGTCACGCTGTGCTTATAGAA
>CAMWSW010000084.1 GCA_947176975.1 uncultured Clostridia bacterium
AAGCGGTCCTCTTGCGTGCAACTTTTGGGTAGATATTCCTATCTCCGCGCCAAAACCGAACTCAAATCCGTCGGTAAATCTCGTCGACGCGTTGGTATATACGCAACCTGCGTCAACAGCCGTCGTAAAGATATTCATTACCTTTTCGTCTTTCGATACGATAGCTTCGCTGTGCTTCGTGCCGTTGGCGTTGATTCTGTCGATTGCCTCTTTATAATCCTTGACAACCTTGACTGTCAAGAAATAATCTTCCCTTTCCGTCTTGTAATCTTCCTCGGTAGCGGGGATAACGTCCTTTGCATACTTTCCGATTACTTCGTCGCCAATTATCTTGCATCCGCCGTCTTGCAACGTCTTGAGCATATCTGGCAGGAATTTGTCGGCAATAGCCTCGTCGACCAAAAGTTGTTCCTGCGCGTTGCATACCGACACCCTTTGCATCTTGGCGTTGTATACTATCTTCTTTGCCATATCGAGGTCTGCGGTCTTCTCCACGTATACGTGACAGTTGCCGCCCGACGATGCAATGACGGGTATCTGCGAATTGGTAAGCACGAATTTCTTGAGATTGTCGCTGCCTCTAGGGATAATTACGTCGATATATTTTGCCTGTTGCAACATATCGAAAGTAGCCTGTCTGTCTACGTTGTCGACAAATCCGACGATATCCTTGTCAAGTCCAAGCTCGTCGATAGCCTCTTGAATTATCTCAAAAAGCGCTCTATTGGTATTGATAGCCTCTTTACCGCCTTTGAGTAGCACGCCGTTGCCCGACTTAATGCAAAGGCTTGCCACGTCCACCGTTACGTTGGGGCGCGACTCATATATTACGCCGATTACGCCGAGTGGCGCTCTGACTTTCTTTATTTCAAGTCCGCTGTCAACTTTCCACTGCCTCACGACTTTGCCCACGGGGTCGTCAAGGTCTGCGACCTGTCTTACGCCCTCTGCCATAAGCGCAATGCGAGCGTCCGTCAAAGTAAGCCTGTCAATCATAGCGTCCGACAGCTTACCCTTGGCATTTTCGATATCAACAGCGTTGATTTTCTTGATGTTTTCTTTGTTTTGTTCAATCTTCTTTGCGACAGCCAAAAGAATGTCATTCTTCATCTTGGTATCGTACAAAGACAATTTATAAGTTGCGTTTCTTACCTTGCAACATACTTCTTGCATATTTTCCATAATCAACCTCAAAATCAGTCTTCGTCCTCTTCTTCAGGGAGTTCTGCATTGTGATATACGTTTTGCACATCGTCGTTGTCCTCTAACATATCCAAAAGTTTGAGCACTTTTGCCTCTGCGTCCTTATCCGGTTTGACGGTACTGCTTGGAATTCTATCCACTTGAGCAGACAAAATCTTGAGAGTTCCGTCCTTCTCTATCGCTTCTCTTACTTCGCCCAAAGAATTTGGATCGGTGTAAATCTCAAATACATCCTCATCGTTGAGAATATCGTTTGCTCCGCAATCAAGGGCAATCATCATTACCGTATCTTCGTCCACGCCTTCGCCGTCGACGACAATTACGCCTTTGGTCTCAAACATATATGACACACAACCGCTCGTACCCATTGCGCCGCCGCACTTGTCAAAGTGGTGACGGATATCGCCTGCGGTACGGTTCTTATTGTCCGTCAAAGTCTCTACGATTACGGCAACTCCGCCTGCTGCGTAGCCCTCGTAGACGTTCTCTTCATAGTTGACGGCGCCTAGTTCTCCGCTTGCCTTTTTGATACCTCTTTCGATATTATCATTTGGCATATTGTTAGCCTTTGCCTTGGCAATGACGTCTCTCAATCTTGCGTTTGAGTTGGGATCTGGTCCGCCTTGCTTTACGGCAACTGCAATCTCTCTGCCTATCTTGGTAAATACGCTTGCTCTCTTTGCATCGCTCTTACCTTTTTTGTTTTTAATGTTGGCCCATTTGCTATGTCCTGACATAACTACCTCCGAAAAGTATATATTTACATAATAATATTATATTATTTATTTTGATTTGGCAAGGAATTTGGGATACATTTTGTTGAGATAAACTAATAAAAGTCTATAAATAAAAAATCGGTAGAGATTTCTCCACTTCACTTTGTTTCGGTCGAAATGACATAAAATTTTGTCACCTCGAGCGCAGTCGAGAGGTCTCTACCTATCCGTATTACTGTCTATCCAAGTACGCTTGCAATATTATCACGGCGGCAAGCTTGTCAATGACTTGCTTTCGCTTGTCTCTTCTCATACCGCCCTCGATAAGAAAACTTTCAGCTTCAACAGACGTAAGCCTTTCGTCTTCATAATCTATTCTTGCGTCAATAAGAGGTTGCAACTTTTCGGCAAAAGCCTTTGTCTTTTGCACTCTCTCACCTTCCGTGCCGTCCATATTGAGCGGCAAGCCGAATACGACGACGTCAATCTTATACTGTTTTACCAAGTCGGCAATGTATTGCAAATCCTTTTGCAATCCTGCTCTTTTGTACGTCTCCAATCCGTTGGCTATGATCCCGCTCTCACTTATCGCAATACCTGTGCGGGCGTCGCCTAAATCTATCGCTAAATACTTCATAATCAAATTATGACATACAACGAATTAAATTGTCAATTAAATCCTATCATTCTATGCGTTGCCAATACTCCTCCACATTGCCCTTAGTAGTTGCATGAATAATGAGATAGTATATACCGCTGACGACAAGCGTAGTCGCAAGATATAATGCAGCTATGATATAAGGATTGAGCGTAAGCACGATTCCGTACGCCATAGTCGGACCCATTACCAAAAGTCCCGGGATAAATGCAAGAAACATAGGTATTACGCTTGAGAAATTATTCTTGATGATCTCTTCGATATTCTTCCAATGCACCCTTGGTTTTTTGAGGTCGCGATATACGCAGTATCTATTGACAGCCCAAGCGTACAGCATATTAGAAATGAAAAATCCCAATACTTGAACTACGTTTATTCCACCGCCTATTAAGGCAAGAGCAACGGTCGATAAAGTCACTGTGATTGCCGAGAACACAAATCCCGAGAATATCTTTGACCAAATGATTTGATTTGCGCTTATAGGCATCGTCTTTGCCATCAACGCGCCTTCTCCGTCTCTGGACACGGCTAGCAAGCTTATCGTATTGGAACTCGTCATAAGTTTGATTATCAGTTCCGATATTGCCAAAGCGACGAATGAATTTGTCAATTTGACTTGATATTTGCCCAACAAGAGTATAAGTATCGGCGGCAAAATCACCATCATACCGCTTTGTATCAACAAATTGCTTGACCTAAGTACGCTTGAAAACTCTTTTTTGAGAAGAGCCTTTTTGAGCGAAGCTTGCTTGACTTCTCCTTGTTTTTTAGACGAAGCCACGACTCCGTTACTTTCGTATACTCCTTGCGAAATGCGCTTGAACTGCCACATTGCAAGCAAAGTACCCAATCCCGCCAATACGGCGACTATACCTATAAATGCAACCCCGTATCCAAAGGCTTTTATTCCGCCTACCGTCATTGACATTGCAAGCAAATAGGTATGATAAAAATACTTTCCTATAGGCGCAACGGACGGCAGCAATGCCGCATACACTTCGCTCATGGAGATTTCTTCGCTCACTTCTTCCACTGCTCCGCTTGCAATATCCGAGCTGCCCATGTCTGGAGTATTTTGTATTATTGGTACGTATATGGCAATATATATCGCCGCTACGAACAATACCGCGACGATTGCGCCGAATATGGGATGCTTTTTGAAAAATTGCAATATTTTCATTATAGGGAAAGAAAGCAAAGCAATTACCAGTATCGCCATAAGCGGCAAAAGTATAGTCGCAGGTATCATCATCAACAGTATACCTACGCTGAAGCTGCCCAAAGTCGCCATTGCAATGAGCGCAACTACGCATACGGGAATTACCGTAAACACCGAGAAAATCAGTTCATATACCAAAATCGCAATAAATTTTGACCAAAATATGCTCACGGACTTCAACGGCAACGTAAATAAAAACTCGTTGTCTTTACTAAAGTACATTATATTGACGTATGCGAAAAGTCCAAAGAAAAACGTCAACAGCTGACTTGCGAAAAAGCCAATCGAAAGTATATGCGCAATATAGCCAAGCTCTACCGACGCCTTGACCATGCCGAAAATTCCCACAAGCATTGCAATATACGGAATACCTATACATATAGCAATCGTAATGAGTATGCCGATATATTTTTTCTTTTCTTTTGCGTCTTTGAAATTAGGTATCAAAGTATTCTTTATCAACTGTTTTGTAAGCGCGAAAAATGCAGTCATACCCCACCTCAGAACTTAAATTCTTCTTTCTCGTCGCCGACTAATACGTCGCCTTGAGTGACTGACAGGAAGAATTCTTCAAGAGAATTGTCGTCATTCTTTGCCCTTATCTCTTCCATAGAACCGCTGATAAGCAAGCTTCCCTTGTCGATAATGGCAAGTCTGTCGCAAAGTTTTTCCACGACTTCGATAATGTGCGAAGAAAACAACACGCTGTTGCCCTCTTTGCAATGCTCTTTCATCAACTCTTTGAGGTTATACGCGCTTTGAGGGTCAAGTCCCGTCAAAGGCTCGTCGAGTATCCAAAGCTTCGGATTGTGAATCAACGCGCCTATTACGCATATTTTTTGTTTCATACCGTGAGAATAACTTCCGATAGGCTTACCTATCGCGTCAGTCAATCCAAAGAGTTCGACATATCTATCCGATCTCGTCTTTCTGTCGTTGACTCCTACTCCGTATATATCCGCCATAAAGTTGATATATTCATTACCCGTCATTGTATCGTAAGTAAAGTGATTGTCAGGCACGTAACCTATATTCTTTTTTGCCTCTATTGGACTTTCGTGCAAGTCGTGTCCGCATATCTTTACGTTGCCTTCGCTGTAAGGCAAAGCTCCCGTAATACACTTAATCGTTGTGCTCTTGCCCGCGCCGTTGGGTCCCAAAAATGCAAACAATTCACCTTCTTTGACTTGAAAACTCAAGTCTTTGACGGAATATCTGTCGTTGCCTTTGTATTTTTTGCTCAAATTGGTTATCGTCAAAATATCGCTCATAAAAAACCTCCGAGAGTCTGTCTTAACTCTAATTCAATTATACGGCGAATAAATATTGCCGTCAATGTTAAAATCAAGCGGAATATACGAAAATTATGTAGATTTTACATAAAAATTCAATTCTTTTTATTTTCTTGTTTATTTGCCTTTATAACCTTCGCTCTTATCAAATACTTTTCAAAACCGTTTTGAGAAGGCTGATAAAAACTCTCGTCCTTTAGTCTGTCCGGCAAATACTGCTGCTCTACCCAACCGCCGTAATTATGCGGATATTT
>CAMWSW010000085.1 GCA_947176975.1 uncultured Clostridia bacterium
GTGCCTACAAACGGCTCTCTCGAAATCACCTCAAAGTTGGTAGATTGCGGCGAATATATGTTGAGAGCATCGTTAATATTGTCCCTATGCGCGTCGATAGAACCGTATACAAAGTTTCTGGGAAGCAACTTAATCTCAATCACTTTTTGTCTGATTTCAAAGCTGCAAGTAGTATTAGTATTACCTATTCTATAGTTGGGATTAGTTACGCCAATTGCTTCAGCAATATACCAACCTGCTGCATAAGCGTGACCGCTCTCTTCATCAAATTTTGCGGTGTTTCCCTCAACTGACTCATCTACATAGTGCGTCAATATAAGTCTGACAACGTCTTTCTTGTTATTTTTATCAGTGTATGCATTGGTAACAGTGTATCCGGTATGGCTATTGCCGTGTTCGCCGTAATCTTCGTCCATACCATGACTATCGGCGTCATTATACCACTTGATATCAACAGTCCTCGGATGAACGTGATATACGTTGATATTGGAAGCATCTCTGTCAGTACCACGAGGACGGAAACGGAAATTCTTATAATTCTCATCTTCTTTGATTTTCTCAAAGTATATCGAATAGTCGCCGACTTTTTCATTTATTTCCATTCTGCTGTCAAGTCTGTCACGAATGACGTACAACGAAATATATTCTTGGAGTTTTTCCTTTGCAGCGGCAGGATCCGTCTTCCACAATTGATCGCCGTCGTCATCAAGGAAGCCTGTAATACTCATTATTTCAAGACTGTCGAATAATTCGTCGGAAGTATGAACTGAATTACCGTACTCAGCAGCCTTTACGTCGTCACCGACTTTTGGAGCAACTATAATAGATACCCACTTTGAGTGAAGATTGAGTTCTATATTCTCAGAGAATTCCTCAAAGTTGCCCTTCTTATGAGTAACTTGGAAGTAAATATAATATTCGCCACCGTTGTCTTCATCGCCAGCGCTAACTGCGGTCGTAGCATTTACCCATCCTGCTCTCTGGGCAGTTTTTCTGAACTTATCTGACATCTTGACTTCAAATTCATTCTCATCGCCGGCTTCGATTCCTTCAATTCCCGTAGACACTCTTTCGATAAGCATTTGCTTGGTGATGACGTTGTCCTCGTAATCACTTTCGTCTATAGAGAAGTTGAATACTCTACCGGTATATTTTAACTTGGCGGGAGTGATATGGAATTTAGGCATTATACCGCCCTCTTCTTCCGTCTTGCCCTCTGCGTCAACGATCTTCACGTCGTAGTTGTTACGCACTGCGGTACCGTCTGCAACACCCTCTTTCGAATATGGAAGAATACTGATTTTATAATCGTTTACGTCAGCATAACCGCTAGCGGGTTGAGCGCCGGAAGTAAACCTATAGTAGCTGTAATGGTCGGAATAGAACGCTCCAAAACTATCGCTGTGATAATTCCAAATTGATCCTGCGCTCATCGGATCGGAAAGCGCATCGAGCGTATACTCTTGAATAGAGCCATATTCTGCCGTCTGGTCTTCAATGACGATTTTGACTTCAAGCTTATCAATATAGAAAGTATGATAAGCGTATTCGTCTTGAGTGCCGAGAGTATAGTTGTTTCTGTTTTTACTATCGACCAATCTCGTCCTGATTTCATAGCCTGTCGAGGTGTATCTTGCGCTTGGAAGTTCGATTCCGGCAAAAGTTATGCTGTCGCCTTCTACAACGTTTTCCGTTTCGCCGTCTTCCAACTTATCAGGCGCGGTCGGATATACGGTAGGAATGGAGTTGCTGAAGATATAATGGTCTTTACCTTCGCCCGTCCATCTCTCGCCGCTTTGCGCCCAATCTATGTGCAACAACTTTTTGCTTATGGTATAAGCGTTGATATTTTTGTTGTCTTCGAATTCCAAATTATAGTTGCGGATATCATACGTCGTGCCCGTCATAATTCTGTACTCAATCGTATACTTACCTGCGTTGACGTTGCGGTTGACAATCGCCTGCATCGTGCTTGGGTCATTGAGATAGAATTCAAATATTGTCGAAGGGTTAATCTTTCTGAACGCCGTTTCACCTATTTCTCCCTCTTGGATAGACTTCTCATTGAGATAATAGTCAAACCCGAAATCAGTCCAAATCTTGTCTGAATTAGGAATTGGGTCTCCGTAATATACAGGATTTTTCTGTCCTTCGATAGTGATGGTAATATTGACAGCGCTCATCTCTTGTGTGAATGAGAACTTATGCTCGGTATGGTTGTCGGCGCTTACTCTGCAATAAACGGTCATACCCGATTGAATTACGTTGGTAATTGTCAAAGGATTTGTACTCCAAGGACCGTCGAGTCCAACAGAGCTGTACTCTACCGTGACGCAATCCTCGTAATGCTCGTATTCATAACCGTATATTGTAATCGTACCGCTCTCCCCAGTCTCAGCGTCGTCTACGCTAATCGGAAGAATAATATCTTGCGCTTCGCCGTTGTAGACCTTTGGATCGACTTGCGGATCGTCCACTCTCAACGTAGCGGGATTTACGGTAAGCGTGCCGTTGGTAGCGGTGATTTGGTAGTTGGAATTACCCGGTACCAACTCAAGCTCGTGAGTGCCCACAACGTAGTACTTGCCGTCAGGCGTAGTGCTTGCGTTGATATTTACGGTAAATACATCCTTGTAATCGTCATGAAGGATTGCATCTTTTACCGTAGCGTATTCGCTATTCGCGATTTCTTCGTCTACGGTAGCAATATAACCTTCGTTGTTGTTATTATTAGCCAATATAGAATTAAAATACTGATTTTTAGCCGCTTCAATGCCCTTGAACTGAGCGTATCTTATAGTCAAAGGTTGAATTTCAATAGATATCTTACGCGGTTGAATAGTAAATACGTAACTACCGTTGGATATCGTGAAATTGGTGTTTGTACTTGATACTTTTGCGGTATAAGAACCTGCTCTGACAGCTGAACTTGCGCTTTGTCCCGCAGTTCCGCCAAGCGCCGTTCCCTGATCGCCGACTACTGAAACAGCTGTCAACGTAACCGTCTGTCCGAAAGTCTCCTGTCCGTCAACGATTGTTGCCGACGGTCTGTGACCTCCCAATCTGTCATACCACTTATTGGGATTGTCTATCCAATTGACTTGAATAGGTCTTGGCTTGATATAATAAGCGCCGTCATTAGAGGCGTTGCCTTCGGAATCCTTCACAAAAGTAATATCGTCTATTCTTCTTGCCCATTCTGTGTCGGTTATCCTGATAGCTTCTACAGTATAATAGCCCACGTTAGGATGGTCGGTTGACGGATCGTAGTATCCGGTCGTTCCATTCTTGGCAATAGCAAAAGTCAAAATTTTCTTGAGATATCCTTTGGTCTTTTCAAAACTCGTTGAGTCGAGAATGTTGGGCGTAGATTCGTCCAGCATTTGGTCAAATATTTCGTCGGACGTCAAAAGAGTCGAATTGAAAAGCTGTTCAAACGACTTGAGTTTGATTGTTATATCCGCAGGATTGATTTTGACGGTAAAACTACCGAATTTGTCAAAGTGATTGCTCGCTGAAACTCTGTAATACAGTCTTTGTGGAGCGGCTGTGACGTCGGGGAATTGCCACGTAGTTTCGCCATTTGCATTCCACGCGCCCGGCTCGTCATGATTGTAATCGATGTCGCTCAGCTGCACAATCGCGCTATTTTTATTGGGATTGTTGGCTGGATTTACAAGAGTGATTGTCGTCCCCTTAGGCAATCCGCTTATCTCAACGGGGGTATCTCCGTTGTAATCGGCGTCCACTGCCGAACCACCGCCACTTAACTTAATCTCCGCAGGTTTGATATATAGACAAGCTGTCGTTTGATCTGTTTCTATTTTCTCGGAGTTACCTGTCGACCAAGAGAATTTTGCTTTTATTGTATACCCTCCAACGACAATACTCATATAGTCTTCGTCAGGATTCTCACTGACCTTTTTGGGAGCAAACGTAAGAGTATAATAACCCGCTTCGGTGAGATTGTCTTTTGTATTATTATATTTATCATCCGCATCTACTCCGAAACCTGTCGTAGAATAATACAAAGTACCCGACGGATAACAATCTTGTATTCTTACGTTCGTATTAGACAAGTTACCCGTGTAATTTGCCCAGAAATTATTACGACCATACGCATTACCGTTGTAGTCAACTATCTCAGGATTGGTTTCGACACTAGTCGGTCTATCCATACATACGTTGAATATGTAAGAATTCACTTCCGCAGTATATTCCTCGACCTTCTTTTGAGTAGCATATCTATCTGCCAATAATGTCTTAACTTTGTTTTTTAAATCCGTAAATCTGTTTGATTCTCCTTCTAGCAAAAGATTTCTCGTGTTCAAAGCGGTGTATTTGTTTTCCAAATCCTTCATTGCATTGTAAAGAGGAGTTTTGTTATAAATATTGATTTTAATCTCTATGTCGCCGACTATTTGTACACCGTTATCGCTTAGCTCTTTCGGCAACAATGACCTATCAGGTGCTTGGGTATCAGACAGCTGAAGTCTATCTGTTTTATCTTTTCTCGTAAAGAAGACCAAACTACCCGCTAGGCGCTTATATGTATAAAACCCGGCAATGCCGCTGGTGCTAAACATTTTGTAATCGGTTCTTGTATAGTATTTATCATTATTAACGTCGTATGCTCTTCCGCCATTATAAGAAACAACACAATACGTTGTACCGTTCCAACTATGGTTGTCTACAGGTTCTGTCTTCCAATTTGCGCCATTATAAATTTCCGGTGAACCGTCGCCTATAAAAGTATAACCGTTGAAAAACTCATCCATGTTACCATGCGCAGTCATAGCGGCGGAATAACTCTCATTCTGACTACCGTCCGCTTTTTTGTAATACCCCATGATGGTTTGAGGAATAACGTGTTGATATTTTTTAGAATCATTTGCATTCTGATTGTATGTATTACCGAAATGCGCATACGTTTTATATACATAATTTAAATCCTGAAGCTTCTCGGTGGTGTCCATATAGATTTCTTTTGGATAGCAAATCCACATACGGTCGCTGCCACCGTCAACTACTGCAGTCGTCACCATATTGGACCACTTAAACATATTATCCTTAGCCATACCAAAGCCTGTGCCCGCGTCATAAGTGCCGTAAGGACTTATATCCGTATTGGTGACGTCGGTGTCGCCGTTCTTATAGAAATTGGGCGCAAAAATTACGCTCGCAGTAATAATAATCGCCAAACACATTACCGCTACGGTAATTAACGCGGTAAGCTTGCCTTTTTTGGTCAAATTCATAGACATTTCCCCCAAAAGAAAACTATTTATCAGTGTCATTTTAGCACTCACTATATAATAT
>CAMWSW010000086.1 GCA_947176975.1 uncultured Clostridia bacterium
GTCTTGAGAAAGGCACTATGGAAGTTGCAAGAGAGCAGATCAAAAAAGACCTCGGCGCTTGCGATATTCTCGTCAACGGCGCAGGCGGAAATCATCCAAAGGGCACGACAACGAGCGAATATTTCAATGCGGCTGACGTGGACGACGAAAGCAAGATTTCTTTCTTCGACCTCGATGAAAAGGGCGTTGATTTCGTATTCAAACTCAACTTTTTGGCGACCTTCCTCACCACGCAGGTATTTGCAAAAGATATGATTGGCAAGGGCGGAATAATCATCAATATTTCGAGTATGAACGCATTCAGACCTTTGACGAAGATTCCTGCATACTCGGGCGCAAAGGCAAGCGTATCCAATTTCACGAAATGGCTTGCAGTTCACTTTGCAGAAGAAGGCATCAGAGTCAACGCTATTGCTCCGGGATTCTTCGTCACCAATCAAAACAGAGCTTTGCTCTTTGACGACAAGGGTAATCCTACGGCAAGAACGCAAAAGATTCTCGCAGGCACGCCTATGAAGAGATTCGGCGAGGCAGAAGAGCTTTTGGGTACGGTAATGTGGCTTTCGGACAATGAGAAGTCGGGATTTGTGACCGGAATCGTCGTACCAATCGATGGTGGGTTTTCTGCTTATTCGGGAGTATAGTGACCGACTGCGTATATCAGCCGTCTTTTCGCCCAATCGTCGGGTCTCGGGGTGGACGACGTGTACAGCAAGTACACTTGACGCCACCGCTCGCCCTAGCTAGGACAAAAATACGACTAATCTCCGCACTCGCAAGATACTTCTTTTGGTATAGTGTTAATGTCATTTCGACCGTAGTGGAGAAATCTAAATCAAATTAGAAAAAAGATAAAAGAGGGGATATAAATTATGTTGAAAATTGCAGTAATAGGACTTGGTAGCAGAGGTAAGAATTACGGAACGCATTTTGCAAAGCGCGACGACGTACAAATCGTTGCTATCTGCGACAAATACCAAGCGAAGATAGACAAGGTCAAGACGCTTTGGAAAGTGCCTGACAATATGTGTTTTACTAATGAAGACGACTTCTTTGCGCTTGGCAAAGTGGCAGATTGTATGCTTATTGCTACGCAGGACAGAGACCACTACGGACACGCAATGAAAGCTTTGAAGTTGGGCTACGACTTGCTCATAGAGAAGCCTTTGAGCCCAAATATCCAAGAGTGTCTTGAGATTGAAGAGTACGCAAGAACTCACAATCAAAAGGTACTCGTATGTCACGTATTGAGATACGCAGGCTATTACAGACGCATCAAAGAGATGATCGACACGGGTGTGCTTGGCGAAATCCAACTCATTAAGCACGACGAAAATATTTCTTATTGGCACTTCTGCCACTCTTACGTAAGAGGAAATTGGAGAAGCGAAGAGGAAACGTCTCCGATGCTTCTTGCCAAGTGCTGTCACGATATGGACTTGATGTATTGGTTTACGGGAAGCAAGTGCAAGAGCCTCAATTCATACGGCGGACTTTCTTTCTTCAACAAAGACCACAAGCCCGAGGGAGCGACGGCAAACTGTTTTGACTGTCCGCACAGAATGACTTGTAATTTTGAAGTTGAGCATCAATACCTCGGCAGAAAGAAAGGACTTGTCAGAGGCAAAAAGAAATTCCTTTGGGGTACTTACGCGTTCTGCACTTCGTCAAAGAAGAAAGACGTACTCAATGCGTTGAAGACCGACGAGCGCGCTAAACAGTGGGCAAGATGCGTATTTGCTTGCGACAACGACGTAGTAGATTGTCAGACTGTCAATATGGAAATGGAAAACGGTATTAAAGTCGTCATGACTGCCAACGCGTTCAACGAGCAAGACCACCGCCACACCGAGATTAGAGGTAGCAAGGGCGTACTCATTGCCGACGACAGAGGCAGTGTGATTATACTCAAGCTCTTCGGCAAGAAGCAAAAGAAGATTGTCGTAAATATAATACCTGTAATCAAAGGACATTACGGCGGAGACCAAGGTATCGTCAAAGCTACGGTAGGTATGTTGACGGGAAATTCCGACCCGAATATGCAATATACTTGGATAAAAGATACTATCGAAAGTCATAGAATAGTTACGGCGGCGGAGATATCTAGACACGAGGGCGGACGACAAGTTTTAATGTCTGAAATCCCCGATATTAAAGACGAGCGCATATAGCGCCACGCCTTTCGCCCTAACGCCTGATACGTCCTCGGGGTCACGTACGGCAAGTACGCTCACCGCTCGGTTGTCGGCGCACGGACAAAAATCGTAGCACTCTCCGCACTCTTGCGTGAATATAAGTGGTAAATATAAAGAATTATGAAGATATATAATACTCAACTTCATATATTGCCAAAGGACGACAAGACGCATATCAAAGTGAGTTTTGACGTACCTAGTGGGCTGAAACGTATATGCGTGCATACGGCGTATGCGCCAAAGTTTGAGTATGACGAATTATCTTGTATAGAAAGCATAGATAAGGGGCTTGCCACTCAAGATATTGCGCAAGTCCTGACCTATGAGGATAAGAGAAGATGTATACCGCTTGCAAATCACATTGCGTGGTCGTTGCACGACGGAGAAAAGAATTTGGGTACGGAGCATAGACATTCTCCCGACCAAACGCATATCATAAGCGAGAAATATTCCTCCAACGGTTTTATTACCGCGCCGATAAGGCAAGGTAAATGGACGTTGACAGCAAGTATCAACGGCATAGTCACCAGGTATATAGATATATCCGTAGAAGTAGAGGGATATGAAGAGGATTTGGATTATCCTACCTTTGACGGCTATGGAGAAGAGAGTATATCCAATGATAGCGAGGACGGCAAGCTCACTTGGCAGAGAGTGGAAATGCACTGCCATACCGTCGCTTCCGACGGAGATATGCAGCCCAAAGAACTCGTGCAGAATGCAATCAAGCGAGGATATAAGGCAATCTGTCTGACGGACCACAATACGACTGCCAACGTCAACGCAGTCAAGAAGTACGGTGAAGAGTACGGACTTGTCGTCGCAGGCGGAATAGAGTGGACGACCTTTTGGGGACATATGACCGTGATAGGTCAGCACAGCGATATAGATTGGAAGAGTATCACGCCGTCGAATATCAACGCAAAGATAATCAGGGCAAGACAGCTTGGAGATATCGTTACAGTGGCGCACCCGAAGAGAATAGGTTCTCCTTTGTGTATGGGCTGTCACAATAGATTTAAGATCACAAATTGGGATTATGTTACGTCCTACGAGGTGTGGTCGCACTACAATCCCAACGTAGCTCCCGCCAACAAGTATGCAAAGCAGGAGTGGATAAGTCTTCTTGACAAGGGATACAAACTTTGCGCGCTGTACGGTTACGACTGGCATGCGCCAGACGAAGGCGGACCTAGTTATGCGTACACCTACTTGGGCGTAAATGGAAGACTGTCGCAAAAGTCCATATGCGACGCCGTGGAATGGGGAAGAAGCTATATCACGATGGGATACGAAGTGGACGTATCTCTCTCTGACGGCAAAAATACGTACGGTATAGGCGACGAGATAAAAGTCGGAAGATATACGATTTGCATAAAGGCAAAGAAGTGCGAAGACTATCAATACGACTCGGTATTGGAGAAGATAGTTATTGCAGGCAACGCTTGCGACTCTCTCACTTTGAATTTAGTCGGCGGCGAAGCAAAGAGCGAAATTTTTGTAGGGGTTAAAGGATATTTGCGAGTGGAAGGAATAGGCAAGACTCAAGGAGAGGAAGCCGACGTCTTTATAGCAAGTCCGATATATATTAGGGAGGTTTGACATGATAATTACGGCGCACGGAGGAGCTTTGGGTACGGGAAGAAATACCCAAGCGTATTTTGACAATATTGACAAATACCAAGCCGATGCAATCGAAGTTGACATATACAAGAAGAACGACTTGCTGTATTTGTCTCACTTGCCGTCGTTTTTCTACAAGAAAAAATTGACGTTGAGATACGCATTCGAGTTGGTAAAGCAAAACGGTATGTTGATAAATTGCGACCTCAAGATGGGCGGTATAATCAAGGACGTGATTGCGCTTGCAAAAGAAGTTGGAATACAGGACCAGTTGATTTTTACGGGCGCTGTTAATATCGACGACAGCGAATACATAGATTGCGGTCAGGTATGGTTCAACTCCGTGGGCATTGAGTATGTCAAGGAAAACGTCAAGGCTATCAAAGAGAAAATTGACAGTTATAACAATCCTCATTTTGCGGGACTCAACGTAAATTATCGCAAAATCGACTTGGATTTTGTGGCGGAATGCAAAAAATATGACCTAAAATTGAGCGTTTTTCGTATAGATGGTGGAGATGCCTTGACAACGTATGGTAAAATAATAGATGGCAATATCACGACGAATCAACCTGTGATAGTGCGCCAATACGTAGAAGGGTGACAATTTAAAGGGGAAAATATGAAAAGACTTGCTGTTGTGGGAATAGGCAGAATGGGCGCAAGGCACGCGCGCAATATCGCAAAAGGCGCGATTAAAGGCGCAAGGCTTGTTGCGGTATGCGACGTCGACAGCCAAAAGCTCAAGGACTTTGGAGATAAATACAAAGTCACGACTTATCTCGATCTGTCCGAAATGCTTGCAAAAGAGGAGTTAGACGGCGTAATTATTGCAACTCCGCACTACAGCCACGTGCAGCTTGCAAATGCTTGCGTAGACAAGGGCGTCAACATACTTGTCGAAAAGCCTATAAGCGTGACGACGAAAGAAGCAAGTCAGCTCGTCGACGCGCTTGAGCAAAATCCAAAGGTGATTGGCGCAATGATGTTCAATCAACGCACCAACAGGATGTATCGCAAGGCGAAACAGCTTGTCGAAAGCGGAGCAATAGGCAAGATTCAAAGAGTCAACTTTATCGTCACCGATTGGTATCGCACGCAGTTTTATTACGATATGGGCGGTTGGCGCGCAAGCTGGTCTGGCGAAGGCGGCGGCACTCTTATCAATCAATGCGTACACCAGCTTGACGTATTGCAATGGATTGTGGGTATGCCAATGAGCATATTGTCGTATTGCGCGACGAAGAATAGAAATATCTCCACGGAAAACGACGTGACGGCGATATTCAGATACGACGATTTCGATTGCGTATTCACGGCGTCTACGCACGAAGTGCCGGGGACGAACAGATTGGAGATTGCGGGAGATAAGGGCAAGATAGTCGTAGAGAAGTTCAAGATGACGTATTTCCTCAACGAAAAGAGCGAAGATGAAATCAATAAGTTGTCAGCTCGCGATTACGGCAACAAGCAAGACAAGAAG
>CAMWSW010000087.1 GCA_947176975.1 uncultured Clostridia bacterium
GCTATGTTTGACGAGCTTGTAAAACAGCTTGATTTTCCTTTTAAACGCAACGGCGCGTTGGTGCTTTGTTTTGACAAAGACGAGCTGGGCGGACTCAAAGAACTTTACGACAGAGGAGTTGCCAACGGCGTAGAAGGACTGGAACTTCTCGACGGCGAAAAGGCAAGGCAGCTTGAGCCTAATATCAGCGACAAGGTTGTAGGCGCGTTGTACGCAAAGACTTCGGGTATTGTCAGTCCCTACGAGATGTGCATAGCTTACGCGGAGAATGCGGCTGTCAACGGATGTCAGTTCGTATTTGGCAAAGAGGTATGTGGCATATCCAAAGATAAAGATAAATGGAAAGTGTGCGCAAAAGACGGCTCAAGCTATTTAGCCGACGTCGTGATCAATTGCGCGGGCGTACACGCCGACGATATCAACAATATGGTATGCAAAGAGAAGATAGAGATTGTCGCAAGAAAGGGCGAGTATATGCTCTACGACAAGTCGTGCGGGGGCTTGGCAAGCAGGACTATTTTCCAAATGCCAAGCAAGATGGGCAAGGGCATTTTGGTTGCGCCCACCACGCACGGCAACATTATTACAGGACCTACGGCAAGCGACGTAGAGGACAAAGAGGGATTGCATACCACTTACGACGGGCTTAACGAAGTATATGCGAAATCGCTTATCAGCGTGCCGTCTCTCAATAAGAGATTTGTTATTACGCAGTTCAGCGGATTGAGAGCGCACAGCACAGGAGGCGACTTTATTATCGGTGAAAGTGGGCAAAAAGGTTTTTACAACGTGGCGGGTATCGAATCTCCCGGCTTGACTTCCGCGCCCGCAATAGGAGTACACGTAGCGGGAGAAGTTGCGAATATGCTTTCGCTTGATAAGAAAGACGGATTTGTCGAGACGCGCAAAGGCATACCGCATTTTGCGACAATGAGCGACGAAGAGAGAGCACAACTGATAAAGAGCAATCCTCTGTACGGCAAAGTAATCTGCAAGTGCGAAGTCGTCACCGAGGGAGAGATTGTCGACGCTATCAACAGACACGTAGGAGCAAAAGACGTAGACGGAGTTAAACTCCGCACCCGCGCGGGTATGGGCAAATGCCAAAGCGGTTTTTGTATGGAAAGAGTAATGGACATATTGGCAAGAGAGCGCGGAATAGAATTTGACGAAGTTGAGAAGTGCGACGGCGGAAAGATAGTTTTCGGCGAAGCCAAGGGGCGCAAATAGGGGGACGTATGATAAATAAAAATCTTGTGATTATAGGCGGCGGACCTGCGGGACTTGCGGCGGCAAAGAGCGCGTACGACGCAGGCGAACGCGATATAGTGATTTTGGAGAGGCAGAGCGAACTCGGCGGTATACTCAATCAGTGTATTCACAACGGCTTTGGACTTCACACCTTCAAAGAGGAATTGACGGGGCCCGAGTACGCTCAAAGATACGTGAGTGAAGTACAGAAGAGAAATATCCAATACAAACTTGACACGACAGTGTTGTCAATAAGTAATGACAAAGTTGTGACGGCAGTCAACGAAACCGACGGACTTATCAAGTATCAAGCCAAAGCGATAATAGTTGCGTGCGGCTGCAGAGAGCGTCCGAGAGGCGGTATCAACGTTGCGGGCAGCAGATGCGCGGGAATATTCTCCGCGGGTACTGCGCAGAAACTCATCAACATTGACGGATATATGCCCGGCAAGGAAGTCGTAATTTTGGGTAGCGGCGACATAGGTCTTATTATGGCAAGGCGTATGACTTTCGAGGGCGCAAAGGTAAAGGCAGTCGTCGAACTTATGCCATACTCGTCGGGACTCAATAGAAATATCGTGCAGTGTCTCAAGGACTTTGATATACCGCTTATGTTTTCGCATACCGTGGTTGATATCAAAGGCGAAGGCAGAGTAAGCAGCGTAGTCATTGCGCAGGTAGACGAAAGACTTAATCCCATTATGTCGACGGCGCAAGAGATAAAGTGCGACACGTTGTTGTTGAGTATAGGTCTCGTGCCTGAAAAAGAACTTGCCGAAAAGGCTGGCGTAAAGGTTTCGCCTATCACGGGCGGAGCAATCGTCGACGAAAGTATGATGACTTCCGTCGAGGGTATCTTTGAGTGCGGCAACGTGCTTCACGTACACGACCTCGTGGATTTCGTCAGCAAAGAGAGCGAGGACGCAGGCGCAAGCGCAGCCAAATATATCAAGGACGGTATAAAGCCTGATGATAAAGTAAGTATAGTCGGTGCGGACGGAGTACGATACGTCGTACCGCATTATCTGTCCAAGAGCGCAAGCCTTGACAAATTGCAACTCAAAATGCGCGTGGCAAACGTATTCAAGAATAAGAGACTCGTCGCCGAGCTTGACGGCAAAGAATTGATTTCCAAGAAAAAGCAAATCGTCACTCCCGGCGAAATGGAATCTATAATTTTGACGGGCGAACAAATCAAGGCGATACAAAAGGGCGACAAGTTGACGTTGTGTCTCAAAGACTGATATTAAGAGAGGGAAAGATATGAAAGAATTGATATGTATATGCTGTCCTATGGGGTGTCATCTGCAAGTAGACGACAGCGACAGAAATAATATAATCGTCACGGGCAATACCTGTCCGAGAGGCGCAAAGTACGCAAAAGACGAGGTCACGTGTCCAAAGCGCGTCGTAACTTCGGTGGCGGCAGTCGACGGCGGTGAGATAAATATGGTCAGCGTCAAGACGAGCGACTCCATACCCAAAGATAAGATGTTTGAAGCGCTCAAACTTTTGGATAATATTTCGGTGACTGCGCCCGTTGATATAGGGCAAGTAATCGTCAAAGATATATTAGGATTGGGGGTAGACTTTGTTGCAACAAAATCAGTTTCAAAAAAACTCTAAAAAATACATAGTCTCCTTGGACCAAGGCACGACTTCATCAAGGGCAATCGTCTTTGACGGCAACGGCAGTATTGTCGGCGTTGCGCAAAAAGAGTTCAAGCAAATTTATCCGCGCGCGGGCTGGGTAGAACACGACCCCGAGGATATTTGGAATAGTCAAATCGAAGTATTCAAGCAAGCGATAAGCAAGAGCGGAGTCTCGCTTTGCGACGTGTCCGCGATAGGCATTACCAATCAGCGCGAGACTGCAATCGTGTGGGATAAAGCGACGGGTGCGCCCGTATATAATGCAATCGTATGGCAATGCAGACGTACGGCTGATTATTGCGACAGTTTGAAAGCAAAGGGATACGACGAGTTGATATACTCCAAGACGGGATTGACTGTCGACGCGTATTTCTCTGCGACAAAACTCAAATGGATTCTCGACAACGTCCAAGGCGCAAGGGAGAAAGCCGAGAAAGGTCAACTTCTCTTCGGCACTGTCGACACATATCTTATGTGGAAGCTTTCGGGCGGAAAAATTCACGCCACCGACTATACCAACGCTTCAAGAACGATGATGTTTAATATCAAGACGCTTGAGTGGGATGAAGAGCTGCTCAAGTTGTTCGACATACCCAAGAGCGTTTTGCCAAAGGTATATCCCTCGTCATATAATTACGGAGTTTGCGACGTGCAAGTCGCTGGCGCGGAAATTCCAATATGCGGAGTTGCGGGCGATCAGCAGTCTGCTTTATTTGGACATCTTTGCGTAGAAAAGGGATCTGTCAAGAATACTTACGGCACGGGATGTTTTACTTTGATGAATACGGGCGATAAGTTCGTCGTGTCCAAGCGTGGACTGATTACCACTTTGGCGGCAAGTATGCAGGACGGCAGACCGCAATACGTGCTTGAGGGGAGCGTATTCGTTGGCGGAGCGGTATTGCAATGGCTTCGCGACGAAATGCAGCTTATCTCTTCGGCAAGAGAGGCTGACGAACTTTCCGCGACGGTGGCTGATACCAACGGAGTGTATATCGTGCCTGCGTTCGTAGGTTTGGGCGCGCCTCACTGGGACGCCAACGCAAGAGGTACGGTAGTCGGACTGACGAGAGGAACCAAGAAAGAGCATTTCGTACGCGCGGCATTGGAGTCGATAGCATATCAAGTCTTCGACGTAGTCCACGCAATGGAAAGCGATATTGACAGAAAGATAACTTCGCTTGCAGTAGACGGCGGCGCAAGCGTGTCGGATATTCTGATGAGGTTCCAAGCGGACTTATTGCAAGCCGACGTATTGCGCCCCGCAGTAGTCGAGACGACGGCGTTGGGCGTATGCTATCTTGCGGGGCTTTGCGTAGGCGTGTGGGAGAATATAGATCAATTAAAGACGCAAATCGGCAAAGGCAAGACCTTCGAGCCGTCTATGGACGAGAAACGCCGCTTAGAACTTTTGCTCGGTTGGGAGAGCGCAGTCGCAAGAACAAAATATGAGTAGTTCGGCTCAAAGAGAGACGACATAATTTTGCACGGCAACAATGCTTCCCATACGTCTTCAAACTCACTTGACGTACATCAAGTACGCCTGCATTCGTTTTCATAGTCTGGAAAACATTTTTGCTCGTGAAAATCTTATGTCGCTCACTTTTCGCCGAACTATATGGATTTTATATGAGTTCTGATAAGGTGTCTTGTAATTGACAAATAATGATAATGTTTTATATATGATTGCAAAAAGTTGACATTTTTAAATTTGTATATTAAAATATTATCGTTAAAAAATACGCAAAGTATTTAAGAAATTTGTTTTAGGGTGATTGATATGACAAAAAAATGGCTTTATGGAAGGAACGTAGTGCTTACGGGTTGTTCTACCGGTATGGGCAAAGAAGTGCTGATGATTTTGGTCAAGAAGTACGGTTGCAACGTAATGGGCGTGGCAAGAAACAAGGCAAAACTCGATGAGTTGAAGAATGAGCTTGGCGACAAATTTTCTTACCGCAGATTTAATATATCCGATTTGCAGGCTTGGAAGGACTTTGCGGCAGAGCTTGAGAATATGGGCTTCATGACCGATATCCTTATCAACAACGCAGGTATGATTCAGCCTTTCGGTCAATACAACGATTTGACGGACGATCAAATCAAAAAGGTGGTTGACACCAATCTTATGAGCGTGGTATACGGCTGTAAGGCAATGCTTCCCACGATTAAAAAATCAAAATATGGATATATATGTAACGTAGCTAGCGCGTCGGCAATCTTGCCGGTGGGCGGAGAAAGTATCTATTCCGCTACGAAGGGCGGCGTATGGGCTCTCACGGAATGCTTAGCCCAAGAACTCAGAGGATTCGGTATCGGCGTATCTTGCGTAATGCCCGGACCTGTTAAGACGGATATATATAAGGC
>CAMWSW010000088.1 GCA_947176975.1 uncultured Clostridia bacterium
GTATACGGCAAATACTACGATTGCAAGGACGATTTTAAGTCCTTCGGTGACGAGCCAATTGCCCACGTTGGTCAACAGTTGCGCAAAGTCGAGGTCGACGCTTAATAAATAGTTCATTTGTGTGTCCTCCAAATATATTGTGTATTTATAATAACAAAAAACTCATACATAATCAATCGTTTAATTGTACTGCTGAATTTTTACTCGATTTCTAATCAAAAAAAATATGGACGATACGGTTTTTGAATATTAGGTAATCGAGTAAGAATAAATAAGTTGAAATGCAGCGCTGTTTATGTTATTATAATATCTATGAAGAGACTTACTTTACTTATTGATGCCGACGATACGGTGCTTGATTTCAAAAATTCCGAGCGCGACGCAATAATTGCGCTTTGCGAGCAGTACGAAATTGCCGACAAAAATGGAGTAGCAGACAAGTTTAAGCAGATCAACAGACGTATGTGGGATATGTTTGAACTCGGGCTCGTCACCAGAGAAGAGATATTTTACTCTCGATTTGAAGAATTATTTGCGTTTTTTGGCATTGATGGCAAAAATATAATAGAAGTTGGGGATCAGTATAGAGAGAATATGGCTCACAGCCGTCGCATAATTCACGGCGCAAGGGCGTTTTTGAGACGAATTTCTCAAAATCACGACTTGTATTGCGTCACCAACGGTATTACCCGCACTCAAAAAATGCGTATGAAGGCAAGCGGATTGGGAAAGTATTTCAAGAAATTGTATATATCCCAAGAAATAAATCTAGCCAAGCCGTCAAAGGAGTTTTTTCAATACGTGATTGCCGATATCGGCGCGGTAGACTTGGATGACATCTATATAATAGGCGATTCGTTGTCTTCGGATATTCTGGGCGGAATCAACAGCGGTATCAAGACGATACTATTCAACAGAGAAAACAAGAAAATTTGCGATATTCGTCCCGATTTTGAAGTAAAAAATTACGTTCAACTTGAAAGAATTATTGAGAATTTGTCTAAATAGTCGCAAATTTATAATTTTGCAATTTGTCAATATGTCAACTTTTGCACTAAAAAAAGACTTAAAAATATATCCAAATAGTGTCTGCATTAGTTGACTAAATCACTAAAATATTTTAAAATATAATACGGTAGTTATGAAAACGATTCTTAGGTATTATCGCAAATATTGGCATTTGATAATAGTTTCGCTTGCATTTTTGGCTGGCGAGGCAATTTGCGAATTGCAACTTCCCAAGTATATGTCCGGCTTGCTCGAAAACGGCGTCGCCGCGTCCGATATGGCTGTGATATGGAGTTACGGTTGGAAGATGATACTCTTGAGCGTTGCGGCTTGCGTATGCTCCGTGACAGTAGGTTTTTTGTCTGCAAAGATAGGTTCAAAGATATCCAGAGATTTGCGTTTTGACGTATTTTCGCAAGTAATGAATTTTGCGGGCGAGGAGTACAACAAGTTTTCAGTATCCTCACTTATCACGAGGAGCACCAACGATATTACTCAAATTCAAATGTTGACGATAATTACGTTGAGACTTATTATGTTTGCGCCTATTATGGGCGTAGGCGGAAGCATTATGGCGGTGGAGTATTCGGGTGGAATATCTTCGCTTGCATTGGTAATTGCAGCCGCAATATTGGTTATTATAGTACTTATAATTATAGCTTTAACGATAGTTCAGCCCAAATTCACCAAGATGCAGAAGCAGATTGACAGAGTCAATCAGATAGCCGGCGACGAGCTCAACGGAATGATGGTCATCCGAGCTTTCAACACGCAAGAGCACGAAGAGAAGCGTTTTGACAAAGCCAATTCCGATTTGACGCGTACGTCGCTGTTCACGTCGCGGTTAATGGCGTTGCTTATGCCGCTTATGACGGTGGTTATGAACGGCATTATGCTTGCGATAGTATGGATATTTGCGCAAAACGTCGAGGATTTTTCACAGATTGCCAATATGGTGGCATTTATGCAGTACGCATTGCAAGTAATAATGTCATTTATGGTCATATCAATGATTTTCCTCATCTTGCCGAGGGCAAAGGTATCTATCGCCAGAGTCAGCGAAGTGCTTACCACGCCGATATCCATCAAGAATGCCGAGGGCAAGGAAGAGCCTACTGGCGAGAGGTTTAAGGGCGACGTCAGATATGAGGGAGTCAGCTACGGCTACGGCGGCGGAGCGCTTGCCGTAGAGAATATTTCTTTTGAGGCAAAGAGCGGACAGGTCACGGCTTTGATAGGCTCTACTGGAAGCGGAAAATCCACCGTGGTATCGCTTTTGCCAAGGCTTATGGACGTGTCGGAAGGAAGAATTACCATTGACGGGGTTGATATCAAAGATATCAATATCAAGGATTTGCGAAATAATATAGGCTTCGTACCCCAAAAGAATATGCTGTTTTCCGGCGATATAGCTTCAAATGTGGGTTACGGATTGGATAATGCCTCGCAAGAAGATTTGCAAAAGGCTGTGGACATAGCTCAAGCAAGCGAATTCGTCAATTCGGGCGAAAAGGGCTTTGAAAGGGAGATAGCGCAAGGCGGTTCCAACGTATCTGGCGGACAAAAACAGCGTCTTGCCATAGCAAGGGCAATAAGCAAAAAAGCGCCGATATACGTCTTTGACGATTCGTTTTCTGCGCTTGACTTCAAGACGGATGCCAAATTGAGACAGGCTTTGGCTGAAGAAATGGGCGACGCTTGCGTGATTATCGTCGCGCAACGCGTGGGTACGATAAAGAATGCCGACAAGATAATCGTTCTTGACGACGGCCGCATAGTGGGCGAAGGTAAGCACCAAGACTTGCTCAAGACGTGCAAGACGTATTTGGATATAGCAAAATCGCAATTATCAGAGGAGGAATTGAACTTATGAGCAATGCAAATTCAAGACCTCCGAGAGGTCATATGGGCGGTAGAAGAATGATGGGCGAAAAGGCGAAAGATTTCAAGGGTACTTCCGCCAAGTTATTGCGTTATATGCGCAGCGACTTACTCGTCATAATCATTGCCTTTATTCTTGCCATTGGCGGAGTAGTCGCCACGATAACGGTACCCGACGTATTGAGCGGAGCTACCGATATATTGGTAGAGGGCGCAATGAAGAAGACTGTATATGATACAGTCTTGCCAAAACTCAAATTTGACGAAGACACGGTTTCGATGATGGAATCTTCGCCGTATTGTTATGCGACGATACGCGACGTTCGCGCGCTCATAGAGAGCGACGGGGGCGCCGACGAATCTGGTATGGGCGCGATTGCCGCGCAAATCCCAGAGCAGGCGAAGCAAGCGCTGGGCTCTCTTCCCGAGAATGAGCGTATCAACGATATCAGGCTAGGCGCGCTTGCAAACGCAAGCAGGAATGCGCATACGCTTGGCGAGTATATAGAAATACTTGGTTTGGAAGCGTCCGACTTTCTATCTCAAGTTCCCGAAGCTTACCGTCAAGAGGTAATGGAAATATCTTTTGATGAAAAACCTCAGATTGACTTTGACGCCATAGCCAAAATTGCTTTAAAATTGATGCTATTAGTAGTCGCAAGCGGGATCATGGCGTATCTGCAGGGCTTTTTGCTGTCGGGTGTATCGCAAAAGATATCTTATAGGTTTAGACGCGACCTCAATGAGAAAATTGACAAATTACCTCTAAAATTCTATGATAAGACGACGAATGGAGAAGTAATGAGTCTGATTACCAACGATATCGACACCATTGCCACTTCTTTAAATCAAAGTATGTCGCAGCTGCTCACGTCTGTTACGACGGTGATAGGCGTATTGATAATGATGCTTAAAATAAGTCCGCTTATGACTTTGATTGCAGTGATCAGCGTTCCCGTCTTGCTTGCAATAGCCATGATAATAATAAAGAATTCCCAAAAGTATTTCAAGAGACAGCAACAATATTTGGGACATGTCAACGGTCAAATCGAGGAGATGTTCTCGGGACAAAACGTAGTCAAGCTCTTCAACGGCGAAGAGAAGAGTATTGAAGAATTCAAAAAATACAACGACGAGTTGTATTCTTCGGCGTGGTCTTCGCAGTTCTTCTCCGGACTTATGCAACCCACCGCAAAGGTAATCGGCAACTTGAGTTTTGTCGGCGTATGCATACTCGGCGGATATTTGGTCGTCAGCGGACCTTTGGGCGTAGGCAACATACAGGCGTTTGTTCAATACGTCAAGCAGTTCAATCAGCCTATCACTCAACTTGCAAGCGTAGCCAACACCTTCCAATCGACGATAGCGGCGGCGGAGAGAGTATTTGCCTTCCTCGAAGAGGAAGAGGAGAAGGAAAGCGGAACTTTGAGCGTAGAGAGAATAAACGGAGAGGTGTGTTTCGATCACGTCAAATTCGGATATTCGCCCGACAAAATCATCATCAAGGATTTCACGAGCAAGGTCGAGAGCGGTCAGCGCGTGGCAATCGTAGGACCTACAGGCGCGGGTAAGACGACGCTTGTCAAGTTGCTTATGCGTTATTACGACTTGGATGCGGGCAATATCTACGTAGACGGCAAGAATATCAAGGATTTTTCACGCGCGGGCTTGCGCAAGCATATAGGTATGGTATTGCAAGATACTTGGCTTTATAACGATACTATTATGGAAAATATCCGCTACGGCAGGCTTTCCGCCACAGACGAAGAGGTCATCGAAGCGGCAAAACTTGCTTGCGCCGACCACTTTATCAAAATTTTGCCCGGTGGTTATGACTTTGTCATAAATGCCGACGCGGGCAACATATCTCAAGGTCAAAAACAGCTTTTGACTATCGCAAGGGCAATACTTGCCGACAGCGAAATTATGATACTCGACGAAGCGACGAGTCTCGTTGACACCCGCACGGAAATGCTTATTCAGCAGGCCATGAATGCCCTTATGCAAGGCAGGACGAGTTTTGTCATTGCTCACAGGCTTTCCACGATAAGAGACGCCGACAATATCCTTGTTCTCAAAGACGGCGATATAGTCGAGCAGGGCAGACACGAAGAATTGCTCGCCAAGGACGGCTTCTACGCCGAGTTGTACAATGCGCAGTTTTTGGGTATCAGCATTGACGAAACGGTTAGTAGGAAGAATCTACAGTAAGTAACCGACTGCGTATAGACGCTCGCTCGTGCTCGCTATACCGTCGCGTTGTTCCTTACAGCCGTCTTTTCAACCAATCGTCGGGACTCGGGGTATCGACGTGTTAGGGCAGTACCCTTGACGCTACCAGTAGCTTATACACAACTCCCAGCCCCCCCGC
>CAMWSW010000089.1 GCA_947176975.1 uncultured Clostridia bacterium
GCCCCATTTCTATCATTTTGTCAACTCGAGCGTCAATTCTTTCATACAACGTATCTCGAGGTACGTCCAAAGCAATCATGCACGCTTCATACTTCAAATCTTTGCTTTTTTCCTGCAAATTCGATTTGCATTTTCCCGTCGTTTTATAAATCTCCAACGCACGCAAAACTCTCTTCACATTGTTGGGATGAATCTTTTCCGCATCTTCGGGGTCAATCTCAGCAAGCATCGCATGCATATATTCTTTTCCGTATAAAGCAAGTTGAGTTTCAAGCTCGTTTCTAACTTCGATATTCTTATCTCCGCCAAAACTCATTGGGTATAATATCCCGTCTACGTAAAGCCCGGTACCTCCGACGATTATCGGGGTTTTGCCTCTGGATAAAATATCTTTAATGACAGCATCTGCCATACTTGCATATTCGCCAACGCTAAAATTACTGTCTGAATCCGTCACGTCAATAATGTGATGAGGTATGCTTTGCATTTCATCAGGGGTAATTTTCGCAGTGCCGATATTCATGCTTTTGTATACCTGCATACTGTCGCAAGACACTATCTCGCCGTTGAATTTCTTTGCAAGATCGACACCAACTTGACTTTTTCCGCTGGCAGTAGCACCTACGACGAATATGATTTTGCTCATATTATCCTCTTAAAAAGTTTGTCAAAATCCCGTCTTGTATAACTCAGCACCGCAGGTCTTCCGTGCGGACATTGAAGCGGAACGCCGTTTTTCATACTGCCAAGCAAGGTTTTAATTTGATTATTGTCCAACTGCGCGCCTGCCTTAATTGCCGACTTACAAGCCTTTTGCGCCAATTTATCCCTTATCAAATCGGCATTTTTCAATCCTACTGCCGACTGTTTTTCCGCAAAGAGTTCATCGAAGAATACTGCAAGATTTATATCGTTGAGCAAATGTGGCACGCTGTTGACCTTAAAACTCAATCCGCCAAACTCTTCAATATCAAATCCCAAATCCTTCAAATTATCTTGAATTGCGCAAATATATTCATATTGAGCATTATTGCAGTCAAGCACGTAAGGTACAAGCATATATTGTACGCCAACGCTGTTGGAATTGACTTCTTGCAACAATTTGTCATAAATCAATCTTTCATGGCATGCATGTTGATCGATAAAATGCACGTATCCGTCGCTTTCAATAATCAAATACGTATTGAATATCTGTCCAATTACCTTATATTCGCTCTCCAACTGCTCGTCAATCATCTCAAGCAGACTTGATTTTGTTGCGACTTCTATCTTTTTCTCAACAGATTTTGAAGTGGTATTGGCTTTTTTATCAGCCATAATTACAGGCGAAATTCCCATACTATCGCTGACTTTAGACTGCATTTTGGGTAGGTCTTTGTTGTATTTGAGTTCTTCAACAACCTTTTTTTGCTTTTCAACCAACGCTTTGTATCTGTCTTCTTCGACTTTTTTATTATCGCTAAACAATGCGTCAAGGCTCTTGTCTTGTATCTCAAAATTTGAACTAACTGCAGTAGTATTTTCTTTCGGTTTTGTTGAATATGTGTCCGTCTTGTCCTCTAAAACGCTTTGAGTAACTTGTACTTCCGTCTGATTCTTATCAGACTTTGAGCTACCCAAAATCAAATTTTGCTCTTGCGCGGCGAGAGTTGCAAGGATTGCCTTATATACGCAAGAAAATACTTTGTGACTATCGGCGAATCTTACGTCGGTTTTGGTTGGATGAACGTTGACGTCCACGTCGTCGAACGGCATAATAATATTGATAACGAATACAGGGAAAGTCCTCGTCATCAGTCTATTGCCGTACGCTTGCGAAACAGCCGTTGAAATCGTCTGATTGGAAATTACTCTGCCGTTGATAATTATCGTCTGGTAATTGCGATTGTGTTTGGCAATACTTGCATTGCCGGTATATCCATAGATTCTGTAATTATCGTAAGTCACGTCAAATGGCAACAATCCGTTTGCCAACTCATTGTTATAGACCGCGTATACCGCTTCTTCCAATCCGCCGTTGGTCTGAAATACGGTTTTGTTGTCGGCTGTATATCTGAATTTTATATCGGGATTTGCCAAAGCAAGTTGAATCATTATAGCAGTGACGTTAGCCTCTTCTTGCTTAGGCTTTTTCAAAAACTTTTTCCTCACGGGAGTGTTGAAAAATAAATTTTCAACGGATATCGACGTACTTTGCGCAATTGCGCGTTTTCCTTCTTCCACTATTTTTCCCGCAGATAAGGTGATAAAGTTGCCGACTTCGTCGTCTTGCGTCTTTGACGTCATAGTCACTTGCGCAACTGCCGACACCGAAGCCAAAGCTTCACCTCTAAAACCTAAAGTCGCTATGTTGTCCAAGTCTTCTGCTTTTGCAAGTTTTGAAGTTGCATGAGGTAAAAAAGCCAAACGCATATTCTCTTTATCTATTCCGCAGCCGTTGTCCACTATGACTATAGACGATATTCCGCCGTCTATGATATCGACGCTTATGCTGGTAGCTCCCGCGTCAATACTATTTTCCACGAGTTCTTTGACAACAGACGCTGGGCGCTCGACGACTTCGCCTGCCGAAATTAAATTAAATACGCTTGAATCCAATACGTTTATCTTTGCCATACTAATCCTTCTTTGCTATATCGACGAGTTTAGCAAGCGTAGTCAATGCCTGCATAGGCGTCAAATTCTCCACGTCAATATCCAAAATTTCGCTCTTTAATTGATTGTCTTTGCTAATATCAAGCAAATTATGCTCGTCCAACACGTCTTTTTGCATAGTAAGCGGATTGCTTTCCAAAAGCTTTGATATCTCTTTAGCTCTCTTAATCACGTGTTGAGGTATACCCGCATATCTTGCGACTTCGATACCAAAGCTCTTATTAGTTCCGCCTCGGGTAATTTTGTGCAAGAAAACCACGCCCTTTTCCATTTCGCTTGCCAATACTTTATAATTCTTTACTCCGTCCAAAGCGTTTTCCATTTCTGTGAGTTCGTGGTAGTGCGTTGAAAACAGCGTCTTGCATCTGATTCTGTTGTTGACGTCTTCGAGTACTGCTCTTGCAATTGACATACCGTCAAACGTAGACGTACCTCTGCCTATCTCATCCAATATAAGAAGACTTCTGAAAGTTGCGTTCTGCAAAATGGTAGCTACTTCCACCATCTCGACCATAAACGTGCTTTGACCGTACGCCAAGTCGTCGCTTGCGCCTATACGTGTAAAAATTCTGTCCGTAATAGAAATACTTGCGCTTTTTGCGGGTACGTAGCTCCCGACGTGAGCCATAAGAGTAATCAAAGCGACTTGCCTCATATACGTACTCTTACCGCTCATATTTGGTCCGGTAATAATCATCGTTCGGTTTTGGCAACAGTCAAGCTGCGTATCGTTTGGTACGAATTCATTGTTCTTTAGCAATGATTCTACGACGGGATGTCTGCCGTTTTTAATTTCAATCCCCTCTATTTTATCATTTATGACGGGCTTTACGTAGTTATTGGATATTGCAACTACTGCAAAAGAAAGCAATGCGTCGCAATACGATATGCTTCTTGAAGTAGATTGAAGATGCGGAATGACCTTGATGAGTTCCAACTTCAACTCCTCAAATATTCTGCTTTCAATATCCAACGCCTTGTCCTTTGCGCCGACAAGCTTGTCCTCAATTTCCTTCAGTTCCTGCGTAATATATCTCTCACCTGTAGTCAAAGTTTGTTTTCTTTGATATCTATACGGAACTTTATCGACGTTGGTTTTGCTTACTTCGATATAATATCCAAAGACCTTATTATATCCTACTTTCAAATTCTTTATGCCGGTACTTTCTTTCTCTTGGCTCTCAAGATTTGCAAGCCATTGTTTTCCCATGACTTCGGCATTGCGCAATTCGTCAAGTTCTTTATCATAACCGTCACGTATATATCCTCCGTCCTTCATTAAAGCCGGCGGGTTATCAGCTATTGCGTTGGTCAGCTTGTCCGCAATGTCTTCAAGCAAGAAAATATTTTCATAAATCTTGTTCAACATAGGTGTCTTTGCGCTCTCAAGGATTTGTTTTACCATTGGTAAACTCTTCAACGAAAGTCCCAAAGCAAGCAAGTCCCTCGGCGAAGGCGAACCGAACGCAACTTTGGAAGTAAGTCTTTCGATGTCGCGAATTCCGCTCAATGCGTCGATTAGATTACTTCTCATTCGAGTATTGTTGATAAATTCCTCTACGCTGTCAAGTCTTGCATTTATCGCTTTGCTGTCTCGAAGAGGCTGCTCCAACCATCTTCTCATACATCTTGCGCCCATATTAGTCTTCGTCTTGTCGAGCACCCACAACAACGTTGCTTTTTTAGACGTATCACGTGTATTCTCGCAAATTTCCAAATTTCTTCTACAACTGTTGTCCATAATCAAATACTTATTGTTCTGAACGTATTTGATTGACGAAATATGCGCAAGCGATCGCTTTTGGGTCTCGTTGACGTAATTTATCAAAGCTCCGGAAGCTCCGACAGCAAATTTTTTATCTTCAAATTCAAATTTTGCAAGCGTGGTGACGTTAAACTGTTTTAACAGTATATTATAAGCCGTCTTGTATTCAAACGCCCATTCATAATATTTTTGGAATTTCGGAAGTCTGCCAATCCTTATTGACGACAATTCTTTAGAACGCTCGTATGCGTACTCATTGCAGATTATTTCAGACGGCGAAAACGTTGCCAACACGTCTTCTATCGAAGAAAAATCTCCGTAATCAGACTGAACGGTATTGAATTCGCCTGTAGAAATATCTATCCATGCCAATGCGTAATTTTTATCATTTGCATTTATGCACGCCAAATAATTGTTTTTCTTATCGTCAAGGATATTATCCTCTATTACCGTACCGGGAGTAACGACTCTTATGACGTCTCTTTCTACAAGTTTTCCCTGTTCCGGCTCGGAAAGCTGTTCGCAAATGGCAACTTTATAACCTTTTTGTACCAATTTTGCAATATATCCGTCAGCCGCGTGATAAGGTACGCCGCACATAGGCGCTCTTTCTTCAAGTCCGCAATTACGCCCCGTCAAAGTCAAATCAAGCTCTCTACTAGCTGTCTTGGCGTCGTCAAAAAACATCTCATAAAAGTCACCCAGACGAAAAAACAACAAACTGTCTTTATATTTTTCCTTAAGCGACAAATAATATTTCATCATTTCTGAAAGCGCCATATTACTCCTCCACAAGTTCGCCGAACAGCGACGCCGACTGCGACTTATTTATCT
>CAMWSW010000090.1 GCA_947176975.1 uncultured Clostridia bacterium
GTCGTATTTTTGCACTAGCTAGGGCGAGCGGTATCGTCAAGTGTACTTGCCGTACACGTCGATACCCCGAGACCCGACGATTGGGTGAAAAGACGGCTAATATACGCGCTCGCCTACTTCTCTTCGGTCGGCGCAACCTTACTCTTATTGCGTTTTCTCTTTTCACGGAAGTCCGCAATCGCCGCACCAGCAAGCGCAACGATAATTACTGCCGGAAGAATAAATACTGCGTACAAGAATCCCGAATACTCTCTTATCTCTTCTTTCTCTATTGCAAGGTAGGAAATATAATCTATATTGATGATATCATCGTCGCTTGCCGGCATAACCTTGACGGTATGCTCTGCCCAAAGGTCAAAGTCAATTGCATAAAGCAACTGGTCGGTCATTGTGGTTTCGCTGTAGAGGTCGACTACCGCAACCTTCGAGCCGTCGACGTAAACTTCCATTTTGCCGTAATTGCTGTCCTTGACGCCGTAGATACATATCTGTCTTGAAAGCGCGGTAAATGACATAACGGAGTTTTGATTGACGCTTTGGCTGATACTGCCGTTGACGCAAACGTATTCGCCATTATCCAACCAACCGCCCATATACGCGATACTTGACGAAGTGTTGGGCACGATTTGACTTGCGTCAAAGTGCTGTCCCATCTTGAGGTCGGTGAACGAACATTCAAAAGCCTCTTCCGCATAGAAAGTAATCTTGAGATATTTATCTTTGACAGCGTCAAACATAAAGGTATTCAATCCCGCCTTGATTTCGCTGTCGGCAAGATGTAACTCTCTTGATTCGGCAAATCCTGCGTTGTCCGCTACGGTAAACTTGACGTTGGCGCCTACCATTGAACTTACGCTACGCACGAAGAATTGAACGTATTCCAATCTCTTCTCTCCGTCCAAATTCAATATTATCTCGTGGTTTGTCTCTCTCGACCTAGCCGTGTAGTAGGAGCTGTTGAGTTCGTCAAAAGCAAATTCGATTTCGCTCGACGTGTTGAAAGCTCTGGGATAAGACACCACGTTGTCTTCCGTCAAATCGTAAGGCTGATAGAACTCGTCTTTGAATCCGTAGCCCGTAGGATAGATCACAGGCGGTTCAAACTTGACGACTTTGTCGTCGGACAAACCGTTGTAATACAGATACTTTGAATCCACTATATCGGCGACGATTACCGAGTCTTCAGCGTCGCTGGCATCATCGTCCTCGATATATCTTATACCCAATGCCGCGTCACAACCGCCTTTGGTGGAAAGCAGAAACAGATTGAAATAATAATTTGTTCCCGCATCCAAGTCGATATCGTAAGAGTGTCCTCTCGTAAACTCGGAGAACGGTATGGATATGTCAAACATATCAAACATATATTTTGGCACGCCGAACTCTACTTTGCAACGTCCGTTGTTGCGTAGATAGAAACGGTATTTTCCACTCTCGGGTACTCTGATACAACCGCTGGTGACTGTCAAAACGTAAGTGTTGTTGTCGACTTCGTCGCGTCGCTGTACTCCCGCAAAATCTATACTGCCGATGTAATCGGGCGTACGTTTCTCATATGCGCCGATTGCTTCGGAAAGCGCAGTCGTAGGCTTGTCAAACTTCCATCCCTCGTATACCTTGTAGGTCGCAACGGTAATGACTACGTTGATTTTACCGTATAGCGTGACGGTATAATCTCCGTTGGAAAGCGTCACGTAATATTCGTCAATGAGCGCATCTTGACTTGGGTCGTAATAATATATGCCTTTATTCTCACTGTCTCTAGACCAAAGATTAGAGTGATTGCCGACGATTTTTTCCACTTCCCAACCGTCGACTATAGATACGATGTTGCTCTCAAAATCAAAGACTACTCTCTCGCCCATTGGCACGGTATATCCATGGCTATACGTGTTGTTTTCACTACCGACGGTAAATTTGGTCTGCACAGGCACGTAAAGTTGGTTGCCCGACATCTTGTTTTTCGTCTCCTGCGAAATCTTCATTTGGAAAGTATCGAAATACAAACTCATATCGGCTCTCAAAATAGAGCTTATCAAAAGCGCAAAATCGTCGGTGTCAAGCGGGTCGGGTTCTTTGCGGTACTCGGATATAATTTCTATCGTCTTGTCAAGTCCAAAGCTGTGCAATATGTTGATAAAGAAAGCCATCATCATTTCGTCGTGATAATTCTCCTCTATCTCCGCGGTGGGAAGCTGAAGAATTTCCAACGTAGCTTTGAGACAGGAATACGAATCGTGCAACCAATTGGTATCGTCAATAATCTCATCATCCTCGCTTGGATTGGTCATTACCACGTGATCAACTGCGCAAAGCACGTTGACCAACGATTCACGGGAAATAATTCCGCTCAAATCACCGTCGGCAACTTTTGTCTTGTAATCGCAGATATTGTACATCAAATCCCACGCTTCGCCATTGACCAAACTGCTGTACATCAAAGTCTTTTCAAAATAAGATATCGGCGCATAGGTTACGCGAACTGTCGGATCGTAAGCTATCGTCGAATAATCTCCGAAAACTATACTTGAGGTATAATCTCTCGAACTGCTGGCAATACCAAGCGTCTCATTGATGAATGATACTGCGGATTTCCACCAAAGAAGTACGTTGTATATATCGTCGATTTTGCTTTTCTTCTCCTCATCGTATAACGCGGAAGTGGGAACGTAAAAACGCGCGTTGACACAGTCAAGTACGGCGTACGCTCCGTCGCCTCGCTCAATCTGCTCCAACGGATCTCTTCCAAGTCTGTAGTACGGAATAACTATTCCGCCCTCTATCGTCATATTGAAAGACGCGTTGACGGTTTCGCTCGTAGATTCGTCGCTGGCCGGCACGAATATCTCAACTATTCCGCCCGTCGGCGAAGTAAGCTCCGTAATATTTCTGGATATCGACCTCGACACTCTTCTGTCTGCAGCATAGGTGTCGACGTATATCGTATAATAATTCAATCTGACGGTGTTGGGCACGGTGATCGTCAGCGACTCGCCCGCCGGCAAATAAAGACCCGTGATGTGATAACCGCTCATCCTTGCGTCTACGTTGACCTTTGCGGTAACGCGCGGAGTGCTTTTGTATTCAACTGCCGTCTTGGGCGCAGAATCCGTCTTGAGAATTGCTATGCCGTCGCCAAAACGCGATACGACGTTGTCTTCAATCTTGATATTGTTTTTCAAACTAGTACACGCCCCAAGCCCTGCAAGCATTGCGACGACTACTATAATTAACGCAATAATCAAAATTTTCTTTCTCATATCGTCCTCTGTCTAGAATACTACTCCATTATTTTTCAACATAAGTTTACTACAAAAATTCCAAAAAGACAATTGAATGAATATAATTCTTTTAAATATTTATACCATAGTTGGCAGTATCGACAGAATGAGATACCCATCTCGTTCGGCGAGAAGTGAGTGGCGTAAGATTTTCACGAGCAAGAACGTTTTCTATACGATGAAAACGAATGCAGGCGTACTTTATGTACGTCAAGAGAGTTTGAAGAAGTATGGGAAGCATTATTGCCGTGTAAAATTACGACATCTCACTTTGAGGCGAACAAAAAATGTAAAATTTTTAAATCCCCCCTTTTATTCGTCTAAATATTGTGATATACTATACTCAAGAAATAAAAGAGACGATGATTAAGTGAACGTAAGCGCGAACTTAAACAATGACTCTAGAAAAAAAAGGAGGGCAATTATATGAGAATTGAAATAATTGCGAGAAACTACAAACTTACCGACAATTTGGAGGAAATCATCAACAAGAAAATGGAAAAATTTTCCAGATATTTTGAAGATGACGCTGTCGCTAAGATTTTCCTCAAAGAAACAGGCAAAGAAAGGTACGTAATGGAAGTGACAATCTTCTTCGGCAACAATATGGTCAGAAGCGAAGTTGCGTCGGACAATATGTACAAGAATATAGATTTGGCATTGCCAAAGATTGAAGGACAGATTAGAAAACACCGCACCAAGCTCGGCAAGCTCAAAAAGAGCGCGTTGGAAGGCGAAACGATGTATCCCCAACCCGAACAACCAAAGATGGAAGTCATCCGTACCAAGTCTATGGCGCTCAAAAAAATCGACCTCGAAGAAGCTGTCGAGGAAATGGAACTCGTCGATCACGACTTCTATATCTTCCTCAACAACACCACCGGAAAAGTCAACGTGCTGTATAAGAGAAAAGCAGGCAACTTGGGTTGTATTGAAGTTGACAACTAACGTCATCTTTTGAAAAACGTCAAGCTAGAAAAAATACAAACCGTCGTACGGAAGTACGACGGTTTTTTATTGATTAGATTTCTCCACTTCACTTTGTTTCGGTCGAAATGACATTTTATATTACCTAGTCTAATACGAGCGCGGAGAGTGGTGGGATTTTCGTCCGTGAGACGGCGACCGAGCGGTGAGCGTACTTGCCGTACGTGACCCCGAGGAAGTCCCAGTCTTTAGGACGGAAGGCGCGCCGCTATACGCGCTCGATTAATCTTTTTTGGTAAAGGTCAATTCTTCCCCGTCTGCGTCGATGTCAATATGATCTCCGATAGCAAATTCGCCTTTGAGGATACGCTCGCTGAGTTCGTCCTCAATCATTCTCTGCAAAGCTCTGCGGAGCGGTCTCGCGCCGTATTCTTTATTTGCGCCCTTTTCGACGATAAGCGCCATTGCCTTGTCGCTTACCTCGATATTGATATCCTTGTCGGCAAGACGCTTCTTGAGCGACGCCGTCATCACGGAAATAATCTTGGACATATCCTCGTCTTGAAGAGGTCTGAATATGATTATATCGTCGATACGGTTGATGAACTCTGGCTTCAAGGTCTTTTTGAGCGCTTGCATTTGCGTCTGACGCATATTCTCGTAGTCGTCTAACGAATCCTTTGCGCCAAAGCCCAATCTCGAAGTCGCCTTAATTTCGCTTGCGCCTATATTGGACGTCATTATGATAATGGTATTCTTGAAGTCAACCTTTCTGCCGTGAGAATCCGTCAATACGCCGTCGTCGAGTATCTGCAAAAGTATGTTGAATACTTCTGGATGCGCCTTCTCTATCTCGTCGAAAAGCACTACGGAATAGGGCTTTCTTCTCACCTTTTCCGTAAGCTGTCCGCCCTCTTCAAATCCGACGTAGCCTGGAGCTGAACCGATGAGTTTTGACACGCTTACTTTGTCCATATATTCCGACATATCTACTCTTATC
>CAMWSW010000091.1 GCA_947176975.1 uncultured Clostridia bacterium
CATTGCTAAGTAGCTAAAAAACTTTCACAAAGAAAAAAAAATAATGCAATATAGACAAATCTACCTGCTCGTGCCAATGTCATTTCGAGCGAAGTCGAGAAATCTCAAAGCGATTTTATACAGTAAATTTTCTAAAAATTTAAAATTCTTTGGCAATTCCAAAAAAAGTATACTTTTACTGACTCAAAGATATTGCAATTTTTTTAAGCATAAAGTATAATGTATTTGAAAAATTATGACTTTTCACGGGTAGTCAGTAAAAGTATACCTTTTTTGGAATTTCTACATATCGTTGAATTGACTTAATTAGGTATACTTTATTAGAGGTGTATATGAAATTATTTAGACAAAGAGTCAAATATCTTTTTGCGCTATCGTGTATAATGCTTTTGTTATGCGCATTGGTGTGCGTTGCGCCATTGAGTTTTGACGGCAATAATATTGCGCAGTCGGCTGTAATAACGAGTAGCGACGCGGATACTATATCAACGGATATTTTACTATCCGACTACAAGACTCGTGTCGACGGTAAGGTGTTCAACGGAGACGTGTTGGAACAAATATATCAAAAGGTTGCGGGTAAAACAAGTATAAGCGACGTAAAGACTGTTGCGGGCGACACTACGCTTAATAACGGTAGCGCAACTGCGCCCACAAAAATGCAATCGGGACTTACTCAAAAACAAATAAGAGATAACTATAACAATGGCAAAAACATCATCGTCAAGATTGACGGCAGGGAGTGGATAGTCACTTCTTTGACGTCAGATTCGGGCGGAGACGCAGTTCTTACGCTTTGGGCAAAAGAAGGCGTCGAGAGTTGTCGTTGGTTTGAGAATTTTAATTTTGAAGGAAGATTATACGGTTCGAGTTACACGCGCGCTCGACTTCTCAACGGAACTGCTTACGATGGATCAAAAATAAAATATATGTCTGCATCTTCCGTGACTGATTTAGTGGAGTACACAAGAGACCCGATAGACGCCAACGCCGCGCCGTATCAACTTTCCAGTTTTACGTTGCCGACTACGGTAAATGGCGGCAAAGTCGATAGAAGCAACGGAAGTATTACCGACTTTCTCGTTCAGCCAAAAGATATCGCTTATCAATCTTATCAGCGAGCGAGTCAATCGTTGGCACAATCGGGGGATGGTTGGATCTGGTACAACTGCTTAAATGAATCTTACAAAACAGACGTCACGGGCTTTTATACTGATGCGAGCGTTGGGCATTATCAAAATTACGCTCAATACGGCGATTGGAAAAACGATTATATTTGGTTGCCAAGTCTCACTGAGTTGGGATCGTGCGATTATGTCGGCGCTACTGGCTCAGGCAAGGCTTTTCCCGGACTTTGGGATACTGATAATGCGACTAGAGGGTCTAGCAATTATTATTGGATACGAACTGCAAATTATCAATATGATACAACGAACGTGTATTATAACCATCCAAATGGAATGTTTACTTGGAGTCAAATAAACGGATATGAGTATTTGTTGCTTAGACCGGCTATGCATTTGAATTTAAGCAAAGCCGACGCCGCATCGGTAAAGGAACTTGATCCAAAAGATTTTTCAGTTGATTACGACACCGTAAAGAAAGACGTAACGAGCGCAAATTGGTATAACGATAAGTATAAGGAGTTCGTTACTTTCAGTTATTTTGACAAGAGCGGTACTACTTCCGTTACGCCTATTGACGCAGACGAGTATACCGTCAAAATGAATATAAAGTCACAATATCAAGATAGCGTAAAATGGAAAGACGGCACGACGGGTACTAAAAATATTAAAATGACCATCAATCCAATAAAGATAAGTTGTACTTTTAAGCCTAACGACGATCCGCCTACGGCTACGGCAGTCGGGCTTCTGGCTTCGCAACAAAATCTTGCGGATACGTTGTTAAAAATCAAATATAGAATCGACGATGATACGGGGCTTGAAGTAGAGAAACCTACACAGGTGGGAGACTACGTCATGTTTGTCGCCGTAGATAAGACGGTAAGCAAAAACTACGTGTTGGATAAACCTTATGAAGAGCCTATAAATATAACTAAACAGCTAAAATCATTGCCTATCTTCAACGAGTCGTGGTATACCTACAATGCCGATCCAAATGGGCAGGTGTATACTATCAGCTATAACAAAGACGAAATGGAAGTCGTCAAGGCAAATCCCGACGACACCAGTTTTGATTTTGACGGCAATTATACTATCACGGTATACGATGCGGGCGTATACGATAAGTCGCTCAAAGTTATATTGAAGAATAAGTATAACGCATCTGACAATTCGGGGCTCAATATATGGAGCAATACGGGCAATTCCGACGATCAGTATCTTGTTTTTGAAATGTACAAATTGAATAGGACTTTTGAAATTCAAGCTAGCGGATCAGTTCAAACTAGCGGACCAGTTGTAATAAAGGGAGAGCTAGGCACGAACCCTTCCATTACCGTAAGATACGGACAGCAAAGACCTTTGAACAACGACGAGATTACCTACGTCATTAAGGCTACGAAAGGAAATATAACGGAAATCTTAAAGACGGTTACGGTTAAATCAAAGTCACCTTCATCGGAAAAGGTAGAGTTGGATATATCGAAGTTGAAAGCGCAAGGCGATTGGACGTTGTCTATTGAAGAGGACGTCAATAATTTAAATCCCAATTACAACGTAATGCCATTGACAACTTCGGTAACGTTAGTATTGTCAAGAGCGGATAATTCTCAAATAATATGGTGTATGTACGAGGGCGGAGAAGAGATATACTCAATGGACGTAAAAGTCGGAGAGAAGACGGAGACTTTTGATAGAACTATGACTTATAGCGGCGACGAATTTATGTTCGAAGTTATAACGCCTGACGGATATAGCGTAGACACGAGTTACGGCAATGGATTTACCGCGGGATATAAAGATAACAAGTTTACAAACGCGGGTACTTATACCACGCAAGTTGCAATCAAGAAAAACGGCGGAACAACCGAAGTATATTCGCTTACTTGGACAATAGACAAAGCTTATTTTGATTTGTCCGGCGTCAATTGGAAAGACGGCGGCGAAGTCGAGTATACTGGCAACGATATAGAAATGGTACTTGAAGGTCTGCCTGCGGGGTTAGAGGCAACTTACGGCGGAAACAAAAAAGGCTCGTCAGTGGGAAATCAAGGCGAAGTGAGAGTAGACTCATTTGCGTTGACTGGAAACGCAGTGGGCAACTACGATATCCCCGATACGAGCGAGTGGAAAATCAATTGGCAGATAATTCCCGCAAAGATAAGCGCAGGCAAGCCAAGCGATTGGGGAAGCTTAACGTATAGCAGAGACGGTTACAGTTTTGATTACTACAAGCTCAAAGATCCCAAAGCAGAAGGCGTAGTTGAATACGAATATTACGAGACTGACAGTACAGGCAAGATTTTGGACGGCGCAACTCCGATAACTTCACTTGATGACATAGAGTATTCCGCGCTTATGCCCAAGTATTACAAGGCGTTGCCAAAACTTATAGATTCAACGAGTTATCAATTTAACGGCGTTGTGATAGAAGACGACTTGTATTCTCCGTTCTTTATTATAGGCGGAGGCGCAAGCCAAATTAGCGTATCTATTGCGTCCAACAAGATTGAGTACAACGGCAAACCCAGAAGCGTCAAACTTGTGATAAGCGGTAGCGGAGCTACGCTCAGCGACTTTGAACTCACTTATTACAAAGGCGAATTAGTGACGGACGAAAACAAATTGAGTGGCGCGCCGACTGACAAGGGGAGTTATTTGGTAGTCATCACTTCCAAAAAGGACAGCGTTGTGTTGAGCGGACCTACGCAATATGAATTTGAGATAATTTCCGCGACAATCAATAAGAATTGGAATAAGAATGCAAAACCTTACGTCTTGTATTTAAAATACGGACAGATAGACGGTATAGAATATGAGATGATTGACTCTTACGGCACTTCAGTTGAATTTAACAATCTTGCCGCAGGCAATAAGTATAAGATAAAAGCTAGGATAAAAGATAATATGCAAGGCAATTATTCGTTTACCGACGGCACGTACGAGACGGATTGGGAAGAGTTTGAGTTGAGACCGGAGGATATGGCGTATATTCAAGATCCAAACGACCCAAATAATACGCATTATCCCCAAGACGAAAACAATGAGCCAAACCTGCCTGACGATAATCCGCCTAGCGGAGTGCCGAGTGGCGAACCGAGCGGAAACGAACCGGGCGGGGACGGCAACGGCGGATTTGGCTCGCTTGAAGATATACTTAAAAATCTTGGCGATATACCGCTTTGGCAGTTGATAACGAGTGTGATAAGCATAATATTGATTATCGTATTCTTATCCAAGGCTGCAAGCTACGAGAGTAAGCGCAAGAAGTTCAACAAGAAAGCGGATAAGTTTGACAAAGTGTACGCAGGCGTTTTCCTTGGTTTGGCAATGGCAGGTTGGACGGCAATTGCGTGTACGCTTATTGGCTTGGCCGTAGCAAGTCTTGTAATAATGATTATTGCCAGGAGCAGATGCAATAAGGCAGAAGAGAACTACGAAGAATGTCTTGAAGAGTACCAACGCAACAAAGCCGATGCCGAAGAGCGCAAACGCGACGAAAATATGCGTATGATGCTTATGGGTATGATGGGTGGCAACAACGGACAGCAAGGTTTTGCGTATGCGGGTCAACCACCGATAGGATTGGAAGATATGCGCGGTATGATAAACGACGCAGTTGCGAATATGTTGCCGGGCGTTCAGCAATACTTACCGCAACAAGCGTCTACCAATGACGAACTCATGGAAAAACTTCTTGACAAAACGTCAAAGAACGAAGAGACAATTCAAAAACTCTTGACGAAGATTGCAGAACAGCCTACCGAAAAAGTCGTTGAGAAGGTCATTGCTCGCGAAGTAGCCAGCGCAACTGCCAACGACGAAACGATAAAGAGAATACTCGACAGCCAAAATCAGTTTGTAGAGCGTTCGCAAAAGCAAGACGAGACCATTAGACAGCTTATGGAAAAAATAGTAGAACTATCTGCAAATCAAAAGACAGAGCCTCAAGTCGTTGAAAAGATAGTGGAAAAAGTCGTCGAAGTTCCCGTAGAGAAAATAGTCGAGAAGGAAGTCGTCAAGGAAGTACCCGTAGAGGTAGAGAAGATAGTCGAGAAGGAAGTCAAGGTAGAAGTCC
>CAMWSW010000092.1 GCA_947176975.1 uncultured Clostridia bacterium
GGTTGTTACCGCAACTGCTGAGCCACAAGTCGTCGAGAAGATTGTCGAGAAAGAAGTTCCCGTCGAAAAGATAGTGGAGAAAGTCGTCGAAGTACCCGTAGAGGTAGAGAAGATTGTAGAAGTCCCTGTCGAAGTGGAAAAAATCGTCGAGAAAGAAGTGGTCAAGGAAGTACCGGTTGAGAAGATCGTTGAGAAAGAAGTAGTCAAGGAAGTGCCTGTTGAAGTTCCAGTCGAGAGAATCGTCGAAAAGGTCGTCGAGAAAAAAGTCGAAGTGCCTGTAGAGAGAATCGTCAAAGTTACCGAGCCGAGAGTAAGGAAAGAGGTTGCTCCGCGTCTCACTATCGACGAAGCGTACGCGCAGCTTTCCAAACAACAACAAAAGTACTTTGACGGCTTGAAGCAGTACGCGCTTTCTAAACCAAACAGCAAAGAGAAGAAGTCGACTTATTATATTCTCTTCGGACAGTCTTCAGTAAATCCGCTCATGAAGTTGACCGTCAAGAAAGACATGGTTGTCGCCCTCTTCAAAATGGAAGACGAGTATATGAAGGACATCAGAAGAGACGCTACGGGCGACGGCACGAAGATAAAAGTCAAAGAGACGGAAGTCATAATATCCGACGCTCAAGCTTGCAAGGCGGCAAAGAATATGATAGATTTGCGCGAAGACCAAATCGAAAGATATCAAGACCTTTTGAGAGAGCAACGCGCTTTAAAGAATAAGAAATAACAGTCAAGAGCGTTGAGAAAATTTCTCACGATTCTAATATCATAAGAGGCACGGGGAGACGGCGAAAGCCGTCTCTTCGCTTTTTTGCGCCTTACAAACTTTCTGATGTCACCTCGACCGCAGTGGAGAGGTCTCTATCCGTTTATTTAATCTGTAGAGATTTCTCCATTTCGCTACGCTACAGTCGAAATGACATAAGATTGGCGAAAGGCGACAAGTAATTTTGCAAATACTACTTGGAAGCCTTCACACATACCAACCATTTACTCTTACCAAGCCTTTACTCTACTTAAAAAATAAATCCGTTTAATTTATGTTTTTTGTAAAATCTTTATATAATATTTCAAAAAATTTTTTTTAGTCTTGAAATCGCAAAAAGAGTGTGCTAAAATAAATTTGATTGAGCTTAAACGCACAAATGGAGATACTTATGCAATATATTGATTATAAACAATACGGTAAATGCGCAAAATTGTCAAAGGGCGGCAAAACAATGCTTGTCACCGTCGACGTAGGTCCGAGAGTCATTTATTACGGCTTTGACGGAGGAGAAAATATATTCTACGAAGACGCCGACGACCTTATCAACAAGGGCGGAGAATATTTTGACACTAATCTACCCGGCAAGGGAATTTGGCATATATACGGCGGACATAGACTTTGGAAGTGTCCGGAATATCTTGATACGTATTATCCCGACAATGCGCCCGTCGAAGTAATACAAGATGGCGAAAGCGTGACTTTTGTCAGCGAGGTGGAAAGCACCACGGGATTGCAAAAGACAATCAAGATCACGATGGACGAAAAGGGCAACGCCACGCTCAAGCATAAGTTTGCCAACAAAGGAAGAAGTGTTACGCCTCCCGTTGCGCTCTGGGCGCTTTCCGTAATGGACAAGGGCGCGAAAGCGTATATCCCAATTTCTACGGAAGACACGGGATTGCTTCCCAACAGAAATATCACGCTTTGGAGTTATACCGACCTCAAGGACGACAGACTTTGCATTCTCAACGACGCAATCACTTTGCAACAAAAGGACGTAAAACAGCCTATCAAAATAGGTACTTTTGCTTGCGGTCCCGTCAGCGTGGATATCAAGGGTATGAAATTCACGATTGAAATAAATTCTCCCGAGGGCGAATACGGCGACCATAATTGCAATATCGAGACGTATACCAACGATATTATGCTTGAGATCGAGACGCTGTCGCCTATCAAAAGTATGGCGGTAGGAGAAGAAGTCGTACATATCGAAAAATGGAGTTTGACAAAATAATGAAAAAACGCAGTTTAGTCGTAATAATCTGCATACTTGTTTTGGCTGCGTCGTTGTCTTTGACGGCGTGCAGCGGTTTGTTTTCGAGTAGCGCCGAACCTTCAAGGTCTTATATCGACATAGGCAAGGTAGACGACCCGCGTACGGCAAGTATCGTGGCGAACAATACTATGGAGTCTTGCGTACGCGTTATTACGGAATATAAGAGCGGCTTAACAAGCGCAAGCAGCGGATTCGTAATCACCGAAGACGGCTACGTGCTCACCAACAGGCATTGCGTCGTTCGCTTTAATTCTACTGGCAGCGACACCACCGGTAACGTTGGGGAACAACCTATGACGGCTAGTTACAGCGTGGTCTTTGCCGACAACAGAGAGTATTCGGCAAAATTGGTTGCGTACAGTTCAAGCGTAGATATCGCATTGCTTAAAATTGCTACAATCAATTTACCTTTCATCTCCAATGAGAAGAGATTTCAGCCAGTCGTATTAGAGACGGAAGAGGAACTCTATTACGGCGAAAGAGTGTATGCAATCGGCAATCCCGAGAACATAGGACTTATTCTCACAGAATTGACGATTGCCTCTCCCGCAATCAAACTCAACAAAGCTGACGATTTCGACTCCGTGATACTCGACGGCAATATCAATCACGGCAACAGCGGAGGTCCGATTTTCAACGCGTACAGCAGAGTAAGCGGAATAGTATACGCAAGAATCGAGGGTACGAATAAGGACACATACGGCATAGGTTGCGCAATATCCACGGACATGATAATCGCCTTTCTTGAAAGCGTCGAGCACGCAAAAATCAACTATAAGACGACGCCAGTATCGAGTAGCGGAGAAGCAGCGGCTTGACGTAATTATAAATTCAAATATCAGTACTAAAGAAAATGCCTCAAGAAAAGAAAAACAATCCTCATCAAGGTCACAGAGAAAGAATGAAAGAAAAAATCAAGAACCAAGGCATCGAGCATTTGCCCGAGCACGAAGTTCTTGAATTTTTGCTTTATCCATTTATACCGTACAAAGATACCAATCCCATTGCGCACGAATTGATAGACAGATTCGGCACTCTCTCCAACGTGTTGGACGCGTCGCCTAAAGTGCTTTTGGAAGTGAACAATATGACGGAAAACGCAGCTTTGTATTTAAGCACGATGCCTCAACTCATCAAAAAATACAATATCCAGAAATTCGGCAAGAAACCCGTGCTTGACACGATTGCTCATTCGGCGGAATATTTTCAACAACTCTTTCTCGACGAAAAAGAAGAAGCGATGTATATGCTTATTCTCAACGCAAAGGGTATGCTGCTTTCAAGTTGCAAGATAGGTGTGGGAAGTGTTTCCGCTTGCCAACTCAACACCCGCGAATTTATTATGCGGACGGCAGACTCTCAAGGCAAATTTATTATGCTTGCGCACAATCATCCGTCGGGAAGTCCGTTGCCGTCATACGACGATTGCCAATTCACAAGGTGGCTCGTCTCATTCGCCGAAGTGCTGGGCATCGAGCTTTGGGATCATATAATTATCTCGGCAGAGGGGTATTATTCTTTTAAAGAAAACAATATGTTGGAGACTTATGCGGGAGTATTTCGAGAGTATATGGAAAATGCTCAAGCCGCCGATAAGTATTCAATGGAAATTCGCAAGTTCACCGACAAGAGATAATCAAGTCGCAGTAGGTATTATCAAGTTTATAAAGATTATATAATATTGGGAACGATATTAAAATATAAGATCTTTTGCTACAATTTTTATTGCTATTTCAAGCATTTCATGATAGACTAAATATGTGTAAGAATGCTTGCAGGATTGCTATTTCTCTATATCAATCTTAGTAATATTTTCTTTATCTGTAATTAGCTGTTAAACAAAGTTAAATGTTTTTTCTAGAGAAAATTTAAAAGGTACGAAAGGAGTAGTAGATATGAGACAAAAGGTTATTATTGCAGGCGCCGGAATTTCAGTAGCGCCACCCTCTAATTTACCCAGCTGGTGGGAGTATAATAAAAAACTTATTGCAGGGATTAAAACAGAGGTATTAGAGTTGTGTCCAGAGGCAAAAGACGTACTGAAAGGTCTTGACGTGGAAAATAAATTACCGGTTCAATGTATCTCTCAAATAATTGTGAGCCAAGGTGCTAGTGAAAGTTATTTCCCGCTATTGGAGCTGCTTAATGGAACTTGTCCGAACGCGAATCACTTTGCTTTGGCCGAGCTGGCACGGCTTGGTCTTATTAAAGCCATTGTAACAACAAATTTCGATACTCTAATCGAAACTGCGTTCCAAAATGAAGCAGTGCCGCTTTTTACAGCCGTTCAAAAACAAGATTACTATGAGTCAGCACAAATAACTGCTTGCAAATTATATAAGATTCATGGCTCTGTCCACGACTACACCTCGCTGATAGACACAGTTAGACAAAAGGCAATAGGATTATCTCCAGAGAAAAGATTTATTTTGGAGAATATATTATCTAATAGCGATATCTATGTGATTGGTTTCTCAGGAGCCGATTTGGACTTTGACTTAGATTATATTCCACTGGTACGAGCGATAGAGAGTGGCAGTAAAATTACTTGGGTTGTTCGTTCCAACAATCAACTCAATCCTAATGTAGAGGAGTTACAAAAACGGTATCCACATAATGTATGTGTGAAGGAGATGGAACTACGTGAACTGTTTGAGAAATGGGGTGCGCATTACAGAGAAGTTAAGAAACCTCTTTTGGATACAACATGTTCGGAATACGAAGTAAAATTAACACAAAGAATTAAAGAATTGTTTTCCTCAGACCATATTGGTAAACATGGTTGCGTAGGGTACTGTCTTACTCTGCTAGACATGATAGATGCAGTGGAAGACGCAAATAAGCTTGCCGAAATATATGAGAAAAAGTTAGACGTTAATGCTTTGAAAATATCTTCAGTGCTAGGAATAAATGCTTTTGCCAGACAAAAGCTTCTCAGTAAAGATTGGCAGGGAGCACTTCGTGGCTATAATGCCGTAATTAAGTGTTTGCAGCACTTCATTAATTTGTGTCGTGAAATACGGGAAACAAAAGACGTACAATTTTCAGCAGAACAGTTCAGATTGGCGGAACAAGAAAACGCTCAAAATTTGGCCGCAGCATATACAAACATTGGAAATGTATATTATTATAT
>CAMWSW010000093.1 GCA_947176975.1 uncultured Clostridia bacterium
GAACTGGACGAGCGAGGCAACCAAAATTGCCGACGTATACGATAGAATTGCTTTTGCGGTATCGGGTATGACCGATCGCAGAGCAAATGCCGGCGATTACAGCTTGACGCACAAATACATAGGCGAGGAAGTCGGTAAAAACAACTTTAATATTACTTATATAAACGATTGCGGTATTGACGCGTACACCGTAGAGCCAAAGTCGCTTTATATTGAGTGGAAACAGGAAGGACCAAATTGGGCAGACAACGGTATGGAGTATTTCTATGACGGAACAGCTCCGGTATTTACGCCTGTTGCTCCCGACACGTTGGAAGACGGCAGCGAAAACGTCGTTGTAATTGACTCGACCAACCGCGATACCGTACAGTTGGCAGAAATTCAGCTCAAAGGACGCGTCGTCAACAGTTATTCCGTCAGCACCTCGTTGTCCAATCCTGACAATATCAACAATTATACTATTCAAAATCCGACGGCTACGTTTAAGATAGTCAAGAGAGTAGTCAATATTTACGCAAAGAATCAAACTGCCGTTTACGGCAGAGCAAAGACAGTCTCATTTGCCTCGACGTTGATATCTGATAAACTTGCGAGCGCAAAATGGGCTTACCCTGCTGACGCCGACGCCGCCAATAAATTCTTGAGCGACGATTATGCGGCTTATCGCCTTACTTCCGAAGCGCAATCCGCGCCTGACGGAAGTTATAAGGATACGGGCGTATATTCTATCGAACTTGAGATCGTAGACGAGGCAGTTGCCGCCAACTATGACGCAAAAATCATCACCGACGGCGCGCCCGCTGACAGACAGGCTGAATTCACTATCACGCCTGCGACGATTCACTTTGGCGCCAACAGATTCAATATCGATTACGACAACACAGAAGAAAACAATTACGTCACCAAGACGCAAATGAAGAATACTATTGATACGGCTGTCAATACCAACCCGGACGAATTCACCGTGGCAATGAGCGATTTGTTCCAAGAGACCGACGCAGAGTACAGCAATATCAACAACGTGACGAATTGGGTAGATTCTAAGACAAGAACTATTTCCAGAATTGAAGATATCGGCGTATACTACGTTTGGGTAAGAATTACGCACAAATGCGCAAATCACGAAAACAAGAGCAATTATGAGCCATTTGAGACCAAAGTTCAAGTCAACATCTTGAGCGGTTGGGCGTCAATCAAAATCGTTACGGGCATTGAAGACGCGCAATACGGCAACGACGTTTACTCGTCCTTGGAGATATTCAATAGATTAAAAGACGATCTCCAAGTTTTCGGCGTAATCAAGGTCGACGAAGAGAACTCTGTAAACTTTACGCTTAAATTACTCGAGGATTGCGTGAAGGACGGCACGGTTACGTTCTACGTACTCAATAGTGACGCCACCAAGATGAAGAAAAATGCCGCTTACGGCGATTATACTATCGAAATCGAAGTAGACCAAGCTAAAGTCGCATCCAAAGATTTCAAATATTTCCGTTTCTTGGATGAAGACGGCAAGGCTAATGCCGATACCAACAAGCCGACGACCAATATCGACGCTTATAAAGTAGTCAAGAGAATCATCGGTATGAAATGGGGACAAATGGATGAAGTCTACGGCGAACATTCCGAAACAAGCTACAGCCACACTTATGAGTTGGATAATTTGTTGGAAGGCGACGAAGTCGGTTATACCACAGAGTACTCCAAGTTCGTTGACGGCAAGTGGGTTGTCGTAAGACACTCGGATACGTTGTCAGTAGGCAGATATAAAGTTGCAGTCAAGACGATAGATCACCCCGATTACGAACTCCCGCAAGGCGGTTTGGAGAAAGAATTCTCAATCACCAAGAGAACGGTAATTATCACACTCAACGACAGATCGCTTACTTACGGCAACGACAATGCTAAGCGCGATACGATAGAGACCTATCTCAATACGAGAATTCAAGGTTTTGACCGTTACAACGTTGTAGGCAAGAATGAAGACGGAACAATGCAAACCGGTAAATACGACTTCCTTGCAGGCGATACGGTTGCCGATATCTTCACGTTTAAGATTGGCGATTACACTCTCGACAGCAAGTATAGTTATCTCTTTGCAGATGATTACACCATCTCGATTGAGAAGAACGACAATGGCGTAGGCGCCAACTACGACGTGCAAATTCAAGGCAGTCAGACTGCTAAATTGACAATCAACAAATCGTCGGCTATGACGTACGCAAGAGAGTTTATCACGTCAAAAGTATATCAAGGCAAAGAAATCAACGTCGTTGATCCGCTCGGTAAGGTATTTGATTATATCAATTTGGTGGGCGATAAAGATAAGTTGCTCGAAGACAAAGACCCCAAGACGATAGTCGAGTATAAGCTCAAGGGCGAAGACGACAGCAAGTACAGCCCCGAATATAAAGTCAAGGATGCAGACACCTATACGGTAATTATTAAAGTCAACGCGCCCAACCATACCGTCAAAGAATTTGAAGCTACGTTGGAAGTTGAAAAAGCTTACGTCGTAATCAATATGACGGGCGTTGCGGAGAATGAATACGGAGATAATGAGGATCAAGTCCTTGCCAAAGAAGAGGATGCAAGCATAAATACGTTTAGCAAATGGCTCGTAAAGCATTGCAACATCACGCTCACTGCTTACACTGAAAACGGCGGCGACAAAATAACCGTTGACAACATATACAGCGACTTTGAGTTCAAAGTAGTTGCTAAAGGCAACGGCAACAGCGACGCTCTTGAAATAGGTTCGTATAAAGTGGGTACTTATAGAGTACACCACCGTACCAACGTAGAGAAAGACGGCAAAAACGTAATGGACAACTACGAAGTTGACTACGTTGAAGTTGAAGGCTCGCAAAACGGATATTGCAACGCCGAAGTTTATAAGATCATTCCTAAGAAGGTCACCGCAGTAGATTGGGCTACGACGGGACATATCGCAGGAGTAGAGAATAAGTTTGAATTCTCCAACTCTCGTCCAAGTGTGACGGCAACTTATACGCTTATCGGCGAAAGCGCAGCTTCTGATATTCCTTTGAAGTACACCTTGGTTCAAGGCGAATCAAGTAAAGAGGAAGTCATCAATTACGGCGTAGGTAAATATATTGCCGAAATCGACATAGACACCGATGACGTAAAATATGCAAAATTCGCCAACTACGACTTTGACGGCGTAGAAGCGTACGCTTTTGAAATCATTGCCAAGAACGTAACGGTAATTATCAAGAATCAATCGTTCGAATACGGCACTGCTAATACCAAGGTCGGCGGATGGGATTGGTCAAACCAATTTACTCGCGTCGAAACAGGTACTTTCGCAGGTACGCCGGTCGTACTCTCTATTGAAGAAAAGACCGACAATAAGTATTACGGCGTTGGCACGTACCATATCGTCGGCAAGTGCGCTTCGCACAACTACAACTTGACGTTCAAGGGTGAAGACGAAAACGGTCAAGCAGGCGCCAACAATTATGCGATCTTCAAAGTCACGCCGACTACTATGAGCGTTTCATATCCTAAACACTCCGTATCCTACAACGGCAAAGCGTTCAGCGTGGACGTCAAGAGCATTTTGGCTGACAATGAGGCATACGAAATCAAAGGCGAAGGAGACGTGCTTTGGAAAGATGCAACCGTCACCTATAAGCAAGAAGACGGTAGTTATACGAGCGATATCGCCGTCATTGAAGGACTTACCAACGGCAGCGGTTTGGAAGTTGATTATAGAGTTGTACTTGCCAACCACGTTGCTTACGACGGCTCGATGACGATAGAAATCATCCCCGCTAAGATAGTCGTCAATATCGCAAAGGGCGCAACCACCGTCTACGGTGATAGCTTGCTCTCATCCGACGAATTGTTCAAATACGCTACACTCGACGTCGATAAGTCGAGTATGACGGTAGATAATCTCAAAGAACTCTTTACCTTAAGAGTTAGCGGAACGACTACTTCTGCGGCTGGTAAGGTCAACGCAGGTAAGTATGATATCAGTTTTAGAATGAAAGCCGATTACAGCACGTTGTACAACGTAGAACTCGTTGGAGAAGAAGACGCTTACGTAGTTACGGCTAAGACGTTGACGGTAGAGTGGGATTATACCAAAGCATTTGAGTACGACGGTCTCGATAAATCTGTCAATTATACGCTCGTAGGCGCATTAAACGATGACAGCGTAGCCGTATCTGATTTCAAAAATCATACTTATACCGACGCAGGTACTTACGTTGCAACGGTTGAAGGTTTGGACAACGACAACTATACGCTCGACGCTAACGCTACGCTTGAGTGGACTATTGCTCCGAAGGCAATTAAGATTGTTTGGGTAGCAGGCAACTTCACTTACAACAAAGAAGAGCAACAACTTGAGACCCCGACGATCGAAGAGAATCAGTTGGTTGGCAGCGATACTTGCGAAATCACCGTTGAGGCTGATGAGAGCGTCAATGCAGGTACTCATACCGCTAAGGCAGAGACGACGAACGGCAATTACGTTGTTGACAACGACACGTTTGAGTTCGTTATCAAGCCCGCTCCCGTAAGCATAAATTGGAAAGAGACGACTTTGACCTACAACGGCGCAGAGCAAGCTCCTAAGGCAGAAGTCGCAGCAGGTCTCTTCGGAGACGACAAGTGCGGCGTCATCGTAAGCGGCGCTCAAAAGAACGCAGGCGAGAATTATACGGCTACCGCAACGCTTGACAATTCCAACTATACGATTGACGGCGAAGCTACCGAGGTATTTAAGATTACCGCTAAGGCAATTACATTCACTTGGGAAAATACCGATACGCTCAAGTATACGGGCGAAGCTCAAGCTCCAAGCGCTGTAGCTAACGGAGTAGAGGGCGACGACAAAGTTGAGTTCGTGATCGAAGGCGCTCAAGTCAATGCAGGCACTGGATATACCGCTACCGTAACGGGCGTCAACAACAGCAACTATAAGATTGACGAAGTTCAACAGACGAGCATGACGACAAATTACTCGATTGGCAAGGGCACGAACCAATTTATCGAATTCGTAGCTCCCGATAAGAACTCCGGAAAATTGCCTTGGACCGGCAATGATAAGCCTGACGCTAAATGGGGCGACGTAACCGTCAAGTATTACTCCGATGCGGATTGCACGCAAGAAGTCACCGATATCGAC
>CAMWSW010000094.1 GCA_947176975.1 uncultured Clostridia bacterium
AGCAAGTTCAAAATAACGAACAAATATCTGAAAGTATTGCCGCCAACTCTCAACCGCCGTTGTCTTTCAACGAAAGACTCAATCGCATATTGAATTCGGGTGAGGAGCAGACCGATTTGGGTAATTTCGAATTCCCGTACGGCGGCAAAAAGAAGGAAGTTGAAGAAGTCAAAGAAGAACCTCAAGTGACGGAACAGGTTGAAATCGTCGAAGAGAAAGTCGAAGAAGAACCGCAAAAGGTCGTTGAGGACAGAACGGAGACCAGACAGGAAGAGAGTATGGACGAGTATATTGCCCGCATGAATAGAGAAAAGCAGGCAAACGAGCCTTCGCCTGTCAAGAATTATCACGCAACCGACGACGTAAAAGTGGAGAAGCCCGTGGAAAATAGCGACGGTTATTTCCAAAAGACCTACGACAAGCCAAAGCCGATAGTCGCAAAACAACAGCCAGCAGCGCAACCTGCTCAACAACCGTCAAAGAGCCTTCCTAATATAGACAACGGAAGTAACAAACAACAGCAAGTAAGTCAAGAAGAGACGAAAGAGGAGAAACCGAAGATAATCAGAACTCCTTATATTCCGCCTAGCATTGACAACCTCAACGATTATGTTCCCGATTCCGACGACAACGAAGACTTTATGGAAAGGACGAGAATAATCGAGAGGACGTACGCCAACTTCGGAATCGAAGTGCACGTCAAGAATATAGTCAGCGGACCGTCTGTCACCAGATATGAGTTTGAAATTCCCGAAACTTTGTCGGTAGAGAAAATACCTTCAAAGCTCAATAATATTCTTATGGCGTTGGCTGTAGAGACGGCGCGAATAGAAGCTCCTATTCCCGGCAAGTCGCTTTGCGGTATCGAAGTGCCCAACAAGGTGCGTAAGACCGTTGGACTTAAGGAATTTATCACCAGCGAAAAGTTTAAGAACAAGAAGGGCGGACTGTATTTTGCTCTCGGTAAAGATATTGACAACAACTGTCACTATGAAGACTTAGCGGACTTCCCGCACGGACTTATTGCCGGCGGTACCGGTAGCGGTAAGAGCGTATGCCTTAACACGATGCTTTGTTCGCTCATATACAAGTATTCTCCCGAAGAGTTGAGAATCATACTCGTAGACCCCAAGAGAGTAGAGTTTAGCAAATATCAAGCTCTTCCGCACTTGCTCACGCCGAAAATTTATAATACTCCCAAGGAGTCGCTCGGCATACTTAAATGGCTGTGCGCAGAAATGGAGAGAAGATACGCTTTGTTTGCAAAACGCTTTGTCAACAAGATTGCAAGTTATAATGCAACCAAAGAGGTAATCGACGCAGGCGAAACGATTCCTTATATCGTCACCATTATAGACGAGGTGGGCGATATCATGGTAAGCGAACAAGCCAAAGAATTCGAGACTTACGTCTTGACTCTTGCGCAAAAGGCAAGAGCTGCGGGAATTCACTTGATACTGGCTACGCAAAGACCTTCCGTCGACGTCATTACGGGTAACATCAAAGCCAACTTGCCGACTAGAATTGCATTTGCAGTCACCACTGGTACGGATAGTAGAACGATACTCGATAGCATCGGCGCAGAAGATTTGCTCGGTAAGGGCGATATGCTTATCAAGACGACCAAGTCGAGATATATGCTGAGATTGCAAAATCCCTTTATAGACGATATGGAAATTCAAAATATAATGAGAGATATCGTAAGTCACAATTCCGCTTATTATGATGAGAAGATAGAGGCGGAGATTGCGTCGATATCCGAGCCGAAGAAAGAAGAACCTGCGGGAGCTAAAGCTCTTGAAAAGATAAAAGAATTTGACTTCCCGGATGATTTGTGTCCCGACGTACTCAAGAGAATTGTCGGACTTGACAACGTGTCTATATCCTGGATGCAGAGAGCTTTTTCAATAGGATTCTCAAGAGGCGGAAAGATTTACGACTGGCTTTTGGCTTGCGGATATATCGAGAAGCAAGGATCTAAGTGCGTATGTCTGCTTTCGTCCGAGCAAGTAGATCAAATAATCGAAAATGCTCGTTTGGGCGACGAAGGCGGCGAAGAGTGAGAATAGTATCTGCGAAATATAATAAGAGGGAACTAATATAAGGAGCGAGAGAGAATGGGCAAAAGCGCGTCAATGACACTGCCTACCAAGATTACGTTGGTCAGACTGATTATGATACCGTTGATTTTGGTATGCTATTGTCTTCAACCTTTGTATGAATACCTTTTTATTATTACGGCGTTGTTGTTTATCATAGCGTCTATGACCGACTATTTGGACGGACATATAGCGCGCAAGTATAACATGGTCAGCGATTTGGGAAAACTTCTTGATCCAATTGCCGATAAAGTATTGGTGGCAACAGGATTATTTATCTTGGTGGACGGCAATTATATTTCCGAGATACCTTATATGGAACTGATTTGCTCGGTCATCATTATTGCTAGAGAGTTTATGATAGGAGTTTTGCGTCAAGTTGCAGCATTGAAGGGCGTCGCTTTGGCGGCGGATAAGCTTGGAAAAATCAAGACGGCTACGACGATGTTCGGTTTGACTTTCTTGCTGTGCTCGGCAAATGACTTGTTGGTATTCAAGATATTCAGATACGTCGGCATAGTATTATTCTTGCTTGCGACATTGTTTACAGTCTTGTCTGGTGTCAACTATATGGTCAAGAATGCAAAACTTTTGATTGGTGAAAGCAAAGAAAAAGAAGTTGAAGTATACGAGAGCAAAACTCAAGTGTTTGAGGAAGAGGATAAGGAATGAAGATAGGATTGATATCTTTGGGGTGCGATAAAAACCGTATCGACAGCGAGAATATGCTTGCATATCTGCAAGACGACGGCTATGAATTGACGGGAGAGCCAAGCGAGGCAGATATAATAATTATCAATACCTGCGGATTTATCGACAGCGCAAAGCAAGAAGCCATAGATACGATTCTCGAGATGGCTGAATACAAAAAAGATAAGTGCAAGTATCTAATAGTTACGGGTTGTCTTGCTCAAAGATATATGCAAGAACTTGAGAAAGAATTTCCAGAAGTGGATATGTTTTTGGGCACGGCTAACTATCATAAGTTACCTCTGCTTATCAAAAATATGGTGGGCGGACAGGGAGAAAAGTGCTACGTCAATGACAAGGATGCGCGTGTATTTTCTCCAAAGAGAGTTTTGACGACGCCTTATCATTATGCGTATTTGAAGATAGCGGAAGGGTGCGACAACAAATGTACATATTGCGCCATTCCTAATATTCGCGGTAAATTTACTTCAAGAAAAATTGAAGATATAGTCGACGAGGCGCAGTCGCTTGCCAAAGATTACGGCATAAAAGAATTGATTATTGTTGCCCAAGACGTGTCGAGATACGGCATAGACTTATACGGCGAAATCAAGTTGATAGAACTTCTCAAAGAGCTGTCAAAGCTCGACGTAGAATGGATAAGACTTTTGTATTTATATCCCGAGCAGGTCACGGAAGAACTCATCGAATATATGGCAAACAATCCCAAGATATGCAACTACGTTGACATACCTTGCCAGCACGTCAGCAATAAGATACTCAAGTTGATGAACAGAAAGGTGACGAAAGAGCAAATTGTCGACCTCGTGGGTATGATAAGAAGACATGGCGACTTCACGATACGCTCAACTTTTATCGTTGGTTTTCCGAGAGAAGAACAAGAGGATTTTGACGAACTCAAAGAGTTTATTTCCACTGCAAAGTTGGATAGATGCGGATTCTTTGCTTATTCAATGGAAGAAGGAACTCCTGCAAGCCGATTGAGCGGACAGATAGACGAAGAAATCAAATCGCAAAGGCAGGAAGAACTTTACGCTTTGCAAGAAAGTATAATGGCGGACAAACTCAAAGAGAGAATCGGCAGTGTCGTCGACGTAATATACGAAGGTATTGATTACGACTTGCAGTTGTTTTACGGCAGAAGCAGTTACGATGCGCCCGAGATTGATACCAAAGTGTATTTTTACGCAGACAAGCCTTTGGAGATAGGCAAAATTTATAAAGTAAAACTTCAAGAAGTTGACGGAATCGATTATTTCGGACACGTGGCGGAGTAGGAGGAAATATGATAGAGACTTGCAAGAATTACTGTGTGCTCAAAGCTTTTGACATTGACGCGGATATGCTTGCTAAATGCAAGAAGTTGGCAAGCGTAGACGGTGTAAGTTTGGAGTTCAAACAACTCAATCTTGACTGCAAACTTACTCTCATCAACAAGAGCGCAAGCGATATTGACTTCCAAAGAATTTTGGATTTGATACTCGATACGTTAGGCGAAAACGTATATGCCAATTACGATACGACGCTGGAGCAGTGCGTGATTGAAAATGCAAGAAACAAAGGCGCAAAGATTGCCGTAGCCGAGTCTTTGACTGGCGGTATGATATGCTCGAGATTGGTCGACGTGCCGGGAAGCAGCAGCGTATTGTACGAGGGATTTGTGACTTACGACGTATCGTCCAAGGTGCGCAGATTACACGTCAAACTTGCCACTATCGAAGAAAGCGGCGTTGTAAGCGAAGAAGTCGCAAGAGAAATGGCGCAAGGACTTTTGCAAAACAATGAGATAGATTTGGCGATAGCTACTACGGGTTGCGCAGGTCCGTTGAGCGACGATTACGATACTCCCGTGGGACTGTCGTATATCGCGATTGGCAACAGATACGGCATAGACGTATTCGATACGTTCTTTGACAAAGACAGAAACGAAATTAGAAAATGTGTGACAAATACTGCGTTGTATTTGGCGCTTAAAAATATAAAAGAACTTTAATGAGGTATTATTAGTATGGAAAAAGATAAGAAAGACGTTGAAAAATCAGAACTTGTGGCAGACGCCATTGCAAAGATTGAAAAGCAATACGGCAAGGGATCTATCATAAGACTTGGAGATAAAGAAATCGAGCATATCGACGTAATCAGCACGGGTTGTTTGACGCTTGATATGGCTTTGGGCGTAGGCGGTTTGCCAAAGGGTAGAATTATTGAAATTTACGGACCTGAGTCTTCGGGTAAGACTACCGTCGCTTTGCACGCAATTGCGTCGTGTCAGAAAGAGGGCGGATTGGCAGCTTTCATCGACGCGGAACACGCG
>CAMWSW010000095.1 GCA_947176975.1 uncultured Clostridia bacterium
ATATATATTCTTAACACCCGCATATAAAAATTGTCAAGATATATAATTATATAAAAAATACGAGCGCGGATAACACACTCGTATTTAAATATTGATTGAGATTTCTCGACTACGCTCGAAATGACGAATACCTTTTCAAGCGTGTTCTAATCAACTCTTACTCTGCGGAAAATTCGTCTTTTCCAACTCCGCAAAGCGGACAAGAAAAGTCGTCGTCAACGTCTTCCCACTTGGTGCCGGGAGCAATGCCGAGTTCTTCGCAGCCTAATTCTTCGTCGTATTCAAATCCGCAAACACTGCATACGTATTTCATAACGCTACCTCCTGTTGGTTTATAATATTATTTTATCCAATTTTTTAGGTTTTGTAAATACTATTTTTAATTTATTTTGACTTATCCGATATTTTTTAGTAGAATTGAAATATGAGCGACTTGAGACTTGACGATTTGCAATGCAATGGACTTAAAATAATGCAATATCCAGACGGGTATTGCTTCACTTCCGACGCCGTTCTGCTTGCAAATACCGTAAGGTGCAAGAGCGGAGATACTATCGTGGATTTTGGTTGCGGCAACGGCGTGATCTCTTTGCTTCTCACAGCAAAGACGCCTTGCGAAAAAGTCATCGGCATAGAACTTCAAAAAGACGTTACGGAACTTGCAATCAAGAACGTGGGACTCAACAACTTGCAAGATAAAATAACTATACTCAACGGCGATATTGCCGACGCGCCGGATATACTGGGAAAAGAAAGCGTACAAGTCGTCGTATGCAATCCGCCATACTTCTCAAGCGCAAGCGGAGAAAAAAGAGAAAGCCCGCAAATCGCGCTGTCCCGTCACGAAAGTTCTTGCAATCTCGAGGGAATTATCCAAAGCGCGTCAAAGATACTCAAATTCGGCGGAGCTTTTTATATTATTCACAAGACGAGCCGTATGGCTGAAGTAATTACGTACTGCTCGCAATACAAACTTATTCCCAAGACTTTGACCTTGATTTATCCCAAGATATCCAAAAAAGCCGACACCTTTGTACTCACTTGCAAAAAGTGCGGAAAGCATTCTTTGAGCGTCGAAAAACTCGTGGTATACAACGAAGACGGAAGTATGACGGAAGAAGCAAAAGCCATGTATAATAAACTTTACGAACAATAAAAAAACCACTCCCGTTGACGATTTGGGAGTGGTATAAGATTTTTTGACTGCTTATATATTCTTGCTGTCGTCGTCTTTGAGACCCAACATATAATCGGTTGTCTTTCCAAACAAGTTGCTGAGATCTATCAACGCCTGATAACTTGGCTCCTTTACACCTCTCTCCCAATTGCTGATAGAAACTTGAGATACCTGCATGTACTTTGCCAAATATTCTTGGTTGTAACCGTTGATAAGTCTTTGCTCCTTCAATCTCTCTGCGAATTTCATTATACATACCTCCTAAATTTATAAAAATTAGATCAACTTGCGCCAATCTACACCTTTCTTATCAAAATCGACAAGTCCGTCTACAAGCATATCAATGTCGATATCGCTGCGCGCTCCAATTTGACTTGCCCGTTGTTTTAACCTCGCCTTAACTTCGTTGATGACGTCCATCATCTCAAGTTTGAAACAAGACAACAACTTGTATACAAAGGGATAACAATCGTAATACTGTCCGGCGCTGTTCATCAACGCAAAGGCTATCGCGCTTGCTACGTCCTCGTACGGCATACCTTCATCTATCTTCAAAAAGTCGACTCCCACTACTCTTCCGTCCTTGACGACGTAATTGTTGAAGTCAATAACTTTGACAACTTTGTCTGTAAACGAATATATGATTTGCAAAAAAATGGATAACCGCGTCGCCAAAAGCTCCATACTCTCGACGTCGTCCGTCATAGTCGCCTGTCGAAATACTTCGCAAAAATTTTCGCCTTCGATATATTCATACAACACCAAATTGTCTTGATGATCTATCACCTTGGGCGCATAACCTGTGAGAGCTATTTGCCCCGCAATTTGCATTTCTTTCTCTGCGTCCTCTGCGCTCTCGTATTCTTTGAGTATATAGACGGCGCCTTGGCTCTCGACCTTATACACCTTTTTGAAATTTGAGGGCAATGCAGAAATTATATTATAACTTCTCATATATTTCGGGTACATTATACTCTATACAAATATACATAGTCAACCTATATTCAATAAATTTAGGAACATTTTACTTTAATGAGTAGATATCCTTGACTATTTTAACTTAATTTAGGTTGGTTTATTTACGCGGGTCGTCGCAAATTATTTGACTGAGATTCCCAGCATTACCGTTTGACTTTGGCTATTATTCCACACGGAATGAGGAATATTGCCGTCCACTAAAAAACTTTCGCCCTTTTTGATTATGACGGTTTTCTCGCCGAGCAATATCTTTGCCTCGCCCTCAATCACCGAAAACAAGTGATTATGCGGATGCGTATGCAATTCTAAAGGTCCTCCCCCGCCGGGCTGTATATAGGCGATAGAACCGTCTATGATCTTTCCGTTTTCTCCAAATAACTTCGACGCCTCAAAACCAATATGATTGGGCGGTGTAAACAATTTCATAATGTCTCCTTTTTCTCCCGACCAAACGAAAATTCCGCTACGCTGCATTTTGTCGGGACTTTTATATTGATTTTATTCATATATAAAACTACGCCCGAAATGAAGTGAAAAGCGTCATTCTGAGCGTAGCCTAATGTCAAATGTGATTTATTCTTTTTCTTTATTTAATTTTCGGCAAAGACGCGAAACCTTTTTCCAAATCGGCATCTGTCGGGATATAATCCGTCATAGTTCCTGCAAGATACTCCGAATAAGCCTTCATATCGAAGTAGCCCGTACCCGTCAAGCCGAAGAGAATAGTCTTTGCTTCGCCGGTTTCTTTGCACTTCAAAGCTTCGTCTATTGCGCCTTTGATTGCGTGAGAAGATTCGGGAGCAGGCAAGATAGTCTCGCACTTTGCGAATTGTACTGCAGCCTCGAATACCTTGGTCTGCTCGTATGATACGGCTTCCATATATCCGTCGTGATAGAGCTTGGAAAGTATCGGAGACATACCGTGATATCTCAAACCGCCTGCGTGATTTGCGGAAGGAATAAATCCGCTGCCGAGCGTATACATCTTTGCAAGAGGCGTAATCTTACCCGTGTCGCAGAAGTCGTAAGCGTACTTACCTCTCGTAAAGGACGGACATGATGCAGGCTCTACTGCAACGAATCTCGTATTCTTCTTGCCGAGAAGTTTGTCTTGCATAAACGGAGCGATAAGACCTCCGAGGTTGGATCCGCCGCCTGCGCAACCTACTACTACGTCTGGGTACTCGCCGAGTATCTCCATTGCCTTCTTGCTCTCCAAACCTATGATTGATTGATGGAGCAAAACTTGGTTGAGCACACTGCCGAGTACGTATCTGCAACCCGGAGTGCTTACTGCCTTTTCCACTGCCTCGGATATTGCGCAGCCCAAAGAGCCCGTGGTGTTCGGATTCTCTGCCAAAATCTTTTTGCCTACTTGCGTGGTATTTGACGGAGAAGGGATAACGTTGCCGTCGAATACTTGCATAACCGCCTTACGGAAAGGCTTTTGCTCGTAAGATACTTTTACCATAAAGATATCGAGCGGAAGTCCGAAGTATGCGCACGCTTCCGACAAAGCCGTACCCCATTGACCTGCGCCCGTCTCGGTGGTGAGCGAAGTCAAGCCTTGCTCTTTTGCGTAATAAGCTTGAGCGATTGCCGAGTTGAGCTTGTGGCTACCCGACGTGTTGTTGCCCTCAAATTTATAATATATCTTTGCGGGAGTGCCGAGAGCCTTTTCAAGATTGTAAGCTCTGCAAAGAGGAGACGGTCTGTATATCTTGTACATTTCCAAAATCTCTTCTGGTATATCTACGTATCTCGTCTTGCTGTCCATTTCTTGATGAGCGAGCTTTTCGCAGAATATCGGATACAAATCCTTTTCCTCAACGGGCTCTCCCGTAGCGGGATTGAGCAACGGATCGGGTTGTTCTTTCATATCTGCTCTGAGATTGTACCATTGCGTAGGCATCTGCTCCTCTGTCAAATAAAATCTGTGCGGTATTTTTGTCATTTTCGTGTCCTCCTGTATACCTTTTATAAAAAATAAAGTCTTGTCCCCGATAATTGGGACAAGACCCTTGTGTCTTGTTTTTATGCCACCCTAATGCGCCATCACGCATCTTCCCACTAACGAGGGGATTCCGTCAGACATTACTCTGCCCTCAAAAGTCCATTCGCTATCCGATTACTTGTTGCATCTCACCATCTACAACTCTCTGTAAAGCTCTCTCCCGATAGTTACTCTTCTTTCTCAACGGTTTGTGTTTGCTTATTAAGTTATTTACATATTACGCCATACTTTTGCGTTTGTCAACGTTTTTTAAAAATTTTTTTAACTTTTTTTCAAGTACTCAACTTCGTTTACGCTGCCAATATAAATATATTTTTTATACTTTGTTTAAATATGAATATCCTGGCTATAAAAAGAGCGAACCTTTCGGTTCGCGTCTTTTCTATTATTTCTTGACAATTATAACTCCGCTAGACAGTTGAATAGTGATTTCGTTATTCTTGTAAGTACACGTTATCACGTCGTCCAAGTAATATTTTCCGTTTGAATATTTCCATTTACCGCTAGAAGTTTCTCCATATATCGTCAAACTATAGGTGTAGTTGCTATTTAGCCTCAAAGTAACGTCGTTGCGCTTGCTTGAGGAGACGTAACCGCTATCGGTAGTATAGTATAACGTATAATACCCTATTACGCCCGCGTCGTAATTTGAACTACCCGTACTGCCTGTATTGCCACTGTTGACTGTATTGCCGCTACTGCCCGTACTGCCGTTGCTACCAAAATCAGGGGCGTCGGTCTTAGTGAATATAGAGTGCGTCGCATTTACTATTAAGTAATACTCGCCGGAAAGGTCGTCTTTCATCAGCCACAAAATCATAGCTTGATTTTGGCCTGCATCAAGTTCTAGAGCTCCTTTGCCGTCAAACTCTTCATAAAACTCATATTTTCCCTTTAATTTCTTGGAATTCGTATATTTATATTTATACGACACGGTATCCTTACCG
>CAMWSW010000096.1 GCA_947176975.1 uncultured Clostridia bacterium
TTATATTTAGGTAGATGTGGTCCCCTTTAAGTGTAAATATTATAATGAAATAAATCAAAATCAAAGGTGAAAATAATGAAAGATAGTTTAGGCGAAAAGGAATTATTGAACGTAGATGACGACGAGTGGTTGATAATAGACGGAGTGCTTGAAGGTTGTCGTATCGTAGACGGCGTCGAAGAGGTTAGGATCCCCGATGACGTGATAGAGATAAGTTCTTATGCTTTTGATAGCGGAGAAATTAAGAGGATATACGTACCAATGTCGGTAAATACGATTTGCGAGTGCGCATTTGACAGTTGTTGGAACGTAGAGGAGATTTATATTGAAAATCCAAACGTGATTTTGGAGAACGGGAGTTTTGGAACGTTGGAAAAGCTAAAAGTCGTGTATATTGGCGGACAAAAAATAAAAGTCGTAGTTACTGAAGGAGAATACGGTGTAGGCGACGAACGCGGAAACTGTATCGAAAAGTATTTAGGGACGGATGAATGTTATACCATTGACGACGATATTAAGAAGATTGGCGAAAAGGCTTTCTTTGAAAACGCTACGATTAAAGAAGTTGTTATACCGTCGTCCGTAGTGGAGATAGACGACGAGGCTTTTTCAAATTGCAGTGATTTGACGCTAGTCAATTTGCCCGATACTTTGGAGATAATAGGTAGCTGGGTATTTAACGGTTGCAATAAAATCACAGAAATTAAAATCCCCAATTCGGTATACTGTATTCGGGATGGGGCATTCGGCAGATGGAAGAGTAATCAGACGATTTATGTTCCGATGAATTTGAAGAAACCCAAGATTTTCCAGAAATGGAGAAGAGGCTGCAAAGCAAATATAGTTTATTATTGATTTTAGTTTGATGAAATATGGGAGCTATTATGCAAAATAAGTCAACAAGCAAAAATCCCTTGAAGTTAAATATTAACGAAGATAGAATCAAGGTGGTTGACGGCGTTTTAATTGAATATAAAGAACAATATCGTTGTGAAGAATTGATAATTCCAAAAGGCGTAATAGAGTTGGGGAAATCTTCGATTGCAAGTTCATACGCAAAAGTTATGTATATTCCTACGTCAGTCGATATAATAAGTAGCGACTCAATTCTTTACGCATTTAACGTAACAAGGTTGTATATAGAAAATCCTGAAATATATTTGGGAGTAGGGAGTCTGGAGGATTTGCCTAAACTCAAAGAAATCTATATCGGCGGTCAAAAAGTTGACACGGTGGTAACGCAAAAAGATGGAGATAAAGGAAAAGTATATCTAGAGAGATATGTCGGCAATGATAAGTCGTACAAAATTGACGACGATATCAATATAATAGGTACGAAAGCCTTTATAAATTGCGAGAACTTGGAGAGCGTGGAATTTTCACAATCCGTCTGTCAGATAAAGATGTGGGCATTTCAAGGATGCTCGTCTTTGAGAGAAGTTAAGCTGTCGGATTCCGTCAATGATATAGATGGATGGGCATTTGCAGGTTGTACGTCTTTGGCTGAAATAAATTTGTCTGACTCAATTAGAAGTATATGGCCGGGCGTTTTTGAAGGGTGCACCGGCATTAAAGAATTGACTGTACCGTTGTCTGTAAATTATATTGCAAGCGGCGCATTTAAGGGGTGGCAACGCAGTCAGAGCATACGATTGCCGAGGCACTTTAAAAAGTTGAGAATTTTACAAAAGTGGCGCAAAGGTTGCAAGGCAAAGATTATATATTATTGATATAATATAGCAGTATAGAGGAACATCGTGAATAATAATAACAATTATGAAATGCTTAATTTGTATAATGACGAGTGGGAGATAGTCAATGGCATACTATGCAAGTACCATCTAAAATGGGGTAAAGAAATAGACAGGCTAAGGATTCCCGACGGAGTGACGGAAATCGACGAGGACGCATTTGAGTTTGCAAGAGTTAAGTCTATAGTCATTCCTAAATCCGTTCATACGATACGCGTATGCGCTTTTAGAGACAGCTATATACAGGCTATTTATATAGAAAATCCCGAGATATATCTAGAAAGGGGTTGTTTTTATCAGCTTGAAAATCTAAATAAGGTTGTCATCGGCAAAAGAAGGTTTGAGGTGATCGTTACGCAGTTTGATTCGGATACGTGTGGAGATGACGCATACTGCCTCGAGAGATATGTGGGCGAGGCGCAAGAATATTACGTCGACGACGATATAAAGGTCATAGCCGGCGGAGCATTCTGTAATTGTGAAACGTTGGAAAAGGTTGTATTAGGTAAGTCGGTAGAAGAAATAGAAATGTACGCTTTTTCTTCGGATAGCGACAAATGCTCATTAAGGCAAGTAGTATTGCCTGACTCGCTTAGAATAATAGGGATTTGCGCGTTTGCCGGTTGCAACTCAATTGACGAGATAAAAATACCGCAGTCGGTAGAAATTATTGAAAAAGAAGCTTTTCGAGATTGGGAAAGTTGGCAAAAAATCTATATGCCATTGCGTTTTAAGAAAGTATGGGGAGTTCAGAAATGGCGTAAAGATTGCGAAGCAGAGATTATATATTATTGATAAATTACCGAGAAATAATGAATAATATCATTTATAAAGATTGATATAGTTAGTATTCATAAATGCTTGTCTTCTAACATACATTTTGTTGAGGTGTGTGTATGAAGAAAGTATCAAAATTTGCAAGCGCAGTAACAAATGTAATTATTATCACAATGCTGTTGACGCTCACATTAGTGAGCTTTAGCGGGCAATATTCATCATTCGTCTTTACTCAAAACAACGACAGACCTTATTATAAGGGCAATACCTCAAGAGGAGAAGTGGCTTTGATGATCAACGTATATTGGGGTACGGAGTACCTCGACGGTATGCTTGAGACTCTTGCAAAGCACAACGCAAAAGCGACTTTCTTTGTCGGAGGCAGCTGGGCGGCGAAAAATAAAGAATATCTCGACAAGATGATCGAGGGCGGTCACGAACTTGGCAATCACGGATATTTTCATAAGGACCATGCAAAACTTGACGCCAAACAAAACGAGGCGGAAATCACCTCGACTAATACTCTTGTAAAGGGATTGACGGGGTATGATATTACTTTGTTTGCGCCGCCGTCTGGTAGTTTTTCAGACACGACCCTCAAAGTCGCGTACGCTCATGGTATGAGCGTAATTATGTGGAGCAGAGATACGATTGATTGGAGAGATAAGGATAGTTCTTTGGTATACAGCAGAGCAACAAATAAGATAGGCGCGGGCGATATGATTCTCATGCATCCGACGGCGCATACTTTGGCGGCTTTGGGAGAAATATTGACCTATTATGAGAAAAATAATCTTACGCCTGTGACCGTATCGCAAATCATATCTCAAGAAATAATTTAAGTCGGTATTTATACTTTACGAATGACAATAATTATACTATAATATTGTGGAGCCTATAATTTAGTTCTCACGGCAACTTTGTTATCGATTTTCACGCTAAGCTCGTCTAGACAACACGCTCGTAGCGCTGCTACGAGCGTAACGCCTATCCTTCTTATAGTAAAAATCGCTGACACAAATTTGCTCGTGTCACTAAATAATAGTTTCCTAAAAGATAGAGAAAAATAGATAAAGAGGAATGTAATGAATAAGATATTTAGATTTCCAAGCGGTCTTAGACTTGCATATAAATATTCGCCGGCTGTGCGCTCGGTGGGAATTGCCGTAATGACTGCGGTCGGCAGCGGCAACGAGACCTCTCAAAACAACGGTATTTCGCACTTTATCGAGCATATGTATTTCAAGGGTACGAAGAACAAATCTTCTTTTGAAATCGTGGAATACGTGGACGGAATAGGCGCTCAAATCAACGCTTTTACTTCAAAACAGACGACGTGCTTTTATACGCTGTCAATCGACACAGAGGCGGAAAATTGCCTCAAAATTTTGAGTGAAATTCTCTTTGAATCCACCTTTGACAAAGAGGAAATGGAGAGAGAAAAAGGCGTCGTACTAGAAGAAATATCTATGTGCGAAGACGATAATGCCGACGTGGTTTTGGACATGCTTGCGGAAGGATATTTCGGAGATAATCCGCTTGGCAGAACTATTCTAGGAGAGCGTGATAACGTCAAGAAATTTACCCGTGAAGATTTGATAAATTATATAGGAGACAATTATTGCGCAGAGAGCAGCGTAGTCTCTATAGTAGGCAATATCCAATTCAACAAAGCAAAAGAGCTTGTGGAAAAGTATTTTGAAGGCAAGTTTTCCTCCAATTGCAAGAGAGCATGGCACGATAACCGTCACGATACAAAAAGAAGCGTGCTCAGCAAGTATAAGGACATTGAGCAGTCTAATATCGCTATAGCTTTTCCTGCGTACGAATACGACAGCAAACTCACCATGGCGGAAGCGCTCGTCAATACTATCGTCGGCGGAGGAATGAGTTCTCGCCTTTTCCAAGAAGTGAGAGAGAAAAGAGGACTTGCGTACAACGTATATACTTACAATTCTTCATATATAAACAACGGTGTGCTGTCTTTGTATATTGGCACTAACGTGGAATCGGTCAAGAAGTCCGTGGACTGCACGTTGGAACTTATTGAGGATTTGCGTAAAAACGGACTTACTAAAAAAGAGCTTGAGAGGGGTATTGCTCAACTTAAAGGCAATTACGTGCTCGGACAGGAAAGCAACGGAGTGATGATGAGAGTCAACGCCAAGAACGTGTTGTTTACAGACAAAATTTTTGACATCGACGAAAAACTCAAAGAGATTGATGCAATTACTTTGGATCAAACGAGAGAAGTTATTGACTACACTTACGACTTGTCGAAAGCCAGCCTTGCTTACGTAGGTAAGAAACCAAAGTGCGACGTAAATAAGTTGATTTAAAGTTGTATATTGATTTTATAGGGCGGTAGCGCGTACTATCGCCTTTTTTTCATAATTCTATATTATAATCGATATTGAAGTAATGGCATAATGAAAGCGATATGGGTAAATATTTGTACATATTGCAATATTTTAAAAGATTTTTATTAAAACTTATATATAAAATATATAATTGCTTTTAAAATTATTGAAATTTATCAATGCAATGTGCTATAATCTTATATGGTTAGTTAG
>CAMWSW010000097.1 GCA_947176975.1 uncultured Clostridia bacterium
TAGAAGTACCTATTGTATAGAAAATTCTATAAGCACAGCGTGACTATATAGTAGAAAAGTATAATTTACATTGAGAAATAATCGACTTATAGGAATGTTTTTTCGACCGTAGTGGAGAAATCTTAATTCTTATAAAATAGCGTACTTGATAAGAGAGGTATCAAAGTGAATATAGCTGACAAAAAAAAGAAAAATGCAGTAATTGTAAGCCTTATAGTGATTATGTCGTTAGCGATACTAAATTTTTGTATTGGGAAAATATTTATGGCAAGTCAGAGAGCAGACGCTATAAATACTGCCAATATAGCAACACAATCGACCAACCTTGGAGAAATGTTGCTTAATAATTACGAAAATGACCCGACCGGAGAAGGTTATGTTTTTAACGGAAATGTATTTTGGGAGCTTATAAGACAGATAAGCAACGGCACGGTTAATGATCAAAGTGGGTTGAGTTCGTTAGGAGCTACGGCAAAGACTTCAAAGGATTTTAGAGCGTACAACAAGTTAGGAGATATAGAAAGAGATGTAGTTGTGACGATAGGCGGAAAGCAATGGATAGCAACGTATTTATCGCAAAACACTACTACACATGAGCCAATACTTACTCTTTGGCTTGCCAGCTCTAGTCTTAAAGCTTGTCAAAACGAAATAACGAAGAGTAGCAACGGTAATTTTCCAAGTAATATGTATGGCACAAGTAAGATGAGAGCAATTACGCTAAATAATGGTGGAAGCTACGCTGTGAATTATAACGACCCCAGTCTTACCCCAGTCACGCAAAATACCGGCAGTGAATGGGCAATATATACAATGACGAAGGCTCAAAACGTAAATGGTAGTCTTACGCAATTTATTGAAGTTCCCAACAATATGTCTTGGCAGCATAGTCAAAATGCAAAAGATTACGTAAAGTCAACTACATATACGCAATCATATAATTACAACAATAACAATGATGCATTGGACTCCGGCGGAAACGGAAAGATAGGTTCATATTCAGGCAAAACCGGTTACAAGAATTGGGGAACAGATAGGTTATGGATACCCAGTGCGGCTGAGACAGGAATAAATGGAGAAGAAGGGCTGTGGAAAGCGTCAAACAACACGCGCGCAAACAGCGGAGGAGACTGTTGGTTGCGTTCAACTTTTAATGAGTTATACAGTCATTATATGGGACTTGGCGGAAGAGGTAGCGATTTGTTCGTAAACGATGCCAAACTTTCTTATGCTGTTCGACCTGCATTCCATATCAATTTGGCAAAAGTAGAGGAGTATGCTGTAAATATTCTTGACGTTCCTAATAAAATCGGTAGCACATATAACGGAGAAGAGCAAGACTATTTTAATGCGGACGATGCAAATGATTGGTATAACGAGACGTCGTTCTCGGCAGATAAAGCCAACGTTAAAGCAGAGTATGCACCCACAGCGGGAAGCGCTCTTTCTACAACAAAGCCAATAGAATACGGTACGTATACCGTAAGCCTTACTATACAAGGAGAGAAATATATTTGGTCGAATTACGGGACGGAAAAAGAGGTAGAATTTACTATCAATAAAAGACAGTTGAACGTAAATCTGAATTCTAGTACAAGTCCGCCAACTGCAACGCCTACCAACTTATGTTCAAGAGACAGCGCTTTGTCAAGCGGTATACTTAAGATTCGCTATACAACTGATGGGTACGACGCATATGTTCCTCCGACTACTACGGACGTTTATAAAGCTCAAGTAGAGATAGATGACAGTCTAGTCATAGGGCAAGCTAAGAGTAGCAATTACGTTTTGGCAAAAGATTACCACGTCAAGTACATCGCCAAGCCGACTATTCTAAACACAGGGAACGTACCTACGTACAACGGTACTCAGCAACAATACTTTGTGGTATTCGGAGACCCTACTGACGCCAACGAGATAGATATAACCGTTCCCAATGAGTTTAATGGGATAGTAGATTATTCAGCAGGTAAGATATTAGTCACGCAAGCAGGCGAATATTGGCTCAATCTTGACTTAATCGAGAAGGACGGTACAGTCAAGTGGTCTACGAGAGATACTGCTCAAAAGACACTTGAATTTAATATAAATGAAGCCTCAATGTCAATTGATATCAAGGCAAACGGCAGCGCGAATATAGAAGTCGACAAGGGAAATAAAGTCAAAGTATCAATTGACAGTATGCAAAAAGTTTGCTCTGGCGACACAATCAATCTTGATATAAAGGTTGTTATGACTGCTTTGACTTCGTATACTGAGACTGTATACAGCAATTTAAGTATAGATCACAACACGACTTTCCCATTTGAGATAGAGATGGAGACGCAAGGACTTGCGGCAACTGAATGGAAACTTGAATTAGTACCGTCGGGCAGTAACAACGCCAACGCTAATTACGATATAGACCTCGGCAACAAACCCGTAATTTTGACGGTCAATTCAGCAGGAGCGGAGAATAGTTTGAGATGGACGTTCACCCGAGACGGCAAGGAAGTCGGCATATACAATCAGTCTACGGCAGATTTGACGGATGAGCGCATTGCGCCAATAGAGTATAATGGCAAAGAGATTACCCTTACTGCAAAGGCAAATGATTATACAGTTGATACGACGTATTCCGATGAAGCCGGATTTGTAGGCGGATATAAGAATGCCGGCGGTACCGATGCGGATACGTATATCACAAAAGTTGCAATGCTTAAGAACGGGTCAAATACGCCTACGGTATTTACGTTGACTTGGACGATATCCAAAGCCAAGTTTGATTTGACTGACGTCAAGTGGGCAAAAGACGGCAAGCTGCAATACACGAGCGATACCGTATACGCAGTATTGGAGAATATCCCTCAAGGCTTGATAGCCACGTATACCAACAACGACGGTAAAGACGTTGGAAATAATTCTACCGCGACGGTCACTTTTGAACTTGCGAACGACTACAAACTCAACTACGAAAAACCTGCCCAAGGCGGAAAGGACGTCAACTACACTTTCAACGGCAGTTCAGACTTTGAGTGGACGAAGAAATGGGAAGTCGTCAAGGCAGAGATATCTTTGGAATGGGCTCCGACTAGTCATACCGACGACGATGGAAATACCTATGATATACAAATACTTACCGACCCGCTAGCTAAGGATTTGGTGGAATACGTCTATTTTGAGACGGACAGCAACGGTAACGTTTTGCAAGGTACAACGCCTATTGAATTGAAAGATATTGAATATTCCACTACGGCAAGAAAGTGGTATAAGGCGTATCCGAAACTGAATGATACAGTCAACTATGCGTTCTCTGATGGCAAGACGGGAGACGACTTGTATTCGCCGTTCTTTGCAGTAGGCGGAGGTTCGACGTCAGTGACAGTCACTTTGGCAAGCAATAAGATAGAGTACAACGGCAAACCTCGCGAAGTAAAATTGAATATAAGCAGCGGAGCAACTCTCAAAGATTTGACGCTCACGTATTACAGCGGAGATTTAGAGGACGCGGCGAAGAAATTGGACGGCGCGCCTACGGAAAGGGGCAATTACTTGGTTGTCATTACGTCCAACAAAAATAGCGTGGTATTGAGCGGAACTACTCAATACACCTTTGAGATAATAGCCGCGACAATAAGCAAGAATTGGAATAAGAATGCCAAGCCGTACGTCTTGCATTTGAAGTACGGGCAGATAGACGGTATAAAATACGAGATGGTTGACTCTCAAGGCAATCCAGTCGCATTCGGCGATCTTGCCGCAGGTAATAAGTATCAGATTAAGGCGTCGATAAAAGACGGTATGAGAGACAACTATTCCTTTACCGACGGCACGTATGAGACGGGGTGGGAAGAGTTTGAGTTGAGGCCTGAGGATATGGCAAATCTACAAGACCCCAACGACCCAAAGAATACGCACTATCCGCAGAGCGAAGACGATGACCCGACCAATCCCGACAATCCGCCGAGCGGTGATGACAACAAGGGTGGAATAGGCTCTATTGAAGATTTACTTGAAATGCTCAAGGATATACCTCTTTGGCAGATTATTTCGGGAATCATATCTATTATATTGATAATCATCTTCCTTTCCAAGACGGCAGGTTACGAGAGCAGACGTAAAGAGGCAAAGAGACTCACCAAGGATAAATATAAGACTTATTATGCAGGAGCGTTCCTCGGATTGGCGATTTCGGGTTGGACGGCTATTGCGTGCGTACTCATTGCCTTGGCTGTTGCAAGTTTTGCAATTATGCTTATCGCCAAGAGTAGATGCAGGAAGGCCGAGAGAGAAAAGGAATACGCAAAAGACGAGTACGAAAAGAACGAAGCAAGACAGCGCGACGAGAATATGCGTATGATGTTCATGGGTATGATGGGCGGCAACGCAGGCAACAACGGTAATATGGGACAAGGAATGCCGCAAGGCGCATATATGGGCGGAGGATACGGAATCGGTGTTGAAGAGATGAGACTTATGATAAACGACGCCGTAGCAGGACTTTTGCCCAACATGCAGCAAGCTCTTCCTCAACAAGCGTCAACCAATGACGAACTCGTCAACAGATTACTCGAGCAAAATGAAATGTTGATGCACAAACTTGAAGAGCAACAACCTGTCGAGAGAATCGTTGAGAAAGAAGTCGTTGCAACAAGCGCAAACGACGAAGCAATCAAGAGCTTGATTGAAGGACAGCGTATAATAATGGAAAAACTTTCTCAGCAACAATCTGTCGAACCGCAAGTCGTCGAGAAGATAGTGGAAAAAGTCGTCGAAGTACCTGTAGAGGTAGAGAAGATAGTCGAAAAGGAAGTCAAAGTCGAAGTACCTGTCGAAGTGGAAAAGATTGTCGAGAAAGAAGTCAAGGTAGAAGTTCCCGTCGAAAAGATTGTTGAAAAAGAAGTTGTCAAGGAAGTCAAGGTGGAAGTGCCGGTAGCAGTATCTGCGCCTGCAAAGCCAAAGAAAGAAGTTGCTCCAAGACTTACGCTTGACGAAGCATACGCCTTGCTTTCAAAGCAACAACAAAAGTACTTTGATGGATTGAGACAGTACGCTTTGTCAAAACCAAATGCTAAAGAGAAGAAAGCAACGT
>CAMWSW010000098.1 GCA_947176975.1 uncultured Clostridia bacterium
TCTCTTGATTTTTCATCATTTGCTTAATGGTCTCGTCATTTACGGAGGTTGCCGCAACTTCTCTCTCAACGACTCGCTCGTCAGGTTGATCGGTAAGTCTTTCCATCAAACCGCGCATTGCCTTTTGTTCTTCGACCAAGCTCTTTATCACTTCGTCATTAGAAGACGCTTGTTGCGGCAAAAGTTGTTGAACGCCTGGTAGCAACGCAGTAACAGTCTCGGAGATAAGTCCTCTCATTTCATCAATACCGAACGCAGGTTGTTGATATGCATATCCTTGCGGCATACCTTGAGCCATTGCTCCGTTGTTGCCCATACCCATGAACATCATACGCAAATTCTCGTCGCGCTGTCTTGCCTCTTGCTTTTCTTCGTCTTTCTTGTTGCGGTTGTATTCTTCAAGTTCGTCTTCATAAGCTTCTTCCGCTTTGCCCAATCTGCTCTTTGCAATCATCATCATTACGAAAGACATTACCGCCAATGCCATAAGTACACACGCGATTGCCGTCCATCCCGACATTGCCAATCCGAGGAATGCTCCCGCATATACGGAGGACTCCAACTTATTTGCTTTCTTGTTGAACTTCTTGCGTTTGCTCTCGTTGCCAGCCGTCTTGGATAAGAATACAATTATCAATATTATACTTATCACACTCGCAATCAACTGCCAAAGCGGTATATCTTTGAGCTTCTCTATTATATCTCCAAGACTTCCGCTTCCGCCCTCGTCACCGCTGCCCGGAACGTTTCCGCTACCGGGTCCGTTTGGATCAGTCGGGTCTTCGTCTTGCGTAGGCAATTCGGGGTCTTTTTGCGGATACGCAGGATTGTCCGGCGAATCGGGATTTTTCAAATTATCCAAATCGTTTGCAGTTACGCTAAACGTCTTCCAATCCGTTTCCGTACTATCGTCGTCAAAGATAAATTTGTCAAGTTGATTATCCTTTATCCTTGCTCTTATCTTGTACGTCACGCCGGCTTTGAGATTTTTGTATTCTACCAAATTCTCACCGCTGTCTATTATCTCATACTCTACGCCGTTGACTTGTCCGTACGTCAACTTGAGCACGGGCGGTTTTGCATTTTCATTCCAATCCGTAGATATCTTTGCCTTGACTATCTCATAGTCAAATTCATAGTCTCCGTCTATTTGATACCTATCCATATAGGTATTCTTAAGACTCACCTCTACTCTGTACTTGCCTACTTCCGTCGGAGCGTTAGACAGTCTCGTATAGCCATCGTAATATATCAAATCAAACGCCGTCGTCGGCAAAGCCGAATCCGCAACTTTAACTTTTGCGTGTCTTGGATTGGTGTTGTATTCCACTTGAGTTTTCTCAAGAGATACGCTGACTTTCGCCAACTCCTTTCCTACTCTGAATACCTTGGATTGCGAATTCGGATTATCCAATTGATAATTCTGCGTATCTTGCAATATAGGTTTTGCTATATAGAATTTTGCTTCGCTCTCCGACCAGACGATATCACTTTTCTTCAACGGATTGTTAGCATCCAATATATTACCCATTGAGTCAGTCTCGTAATACTCATACTCAACTATTCCGCCGTCGGCTTTTGGGTCTCTTAATACCGGTATACCAAAAGCGTGATTGTTGCTGTCCGTCGCCGTAGTGTTCTTCCAACTCGACGACTGTATCGTTGCCTTGACTATGTTCCAAGGTTTGCTCCACTCAAAGCCATCATTTGGGTCAACGTAACTATCCTTATCGCTTTCGTCAGGCAATACGTAATTACCTTCGTATCCGCTTGCCAACGTGAACGTAACCGAAGCCGATCCGCTCGTGCCTACCGTCGTACCCGTATTGTTGAAGTAATTAGGTACAAGCCCTGCCGGCAACGCCTTGGGGTCAAGTATAGCTTCACTGCCGTTGACTTTATCATACGGCAACTGTCCGTCATATTGCCACTTGACGTTTGACAAATCAAATTTAGCTTGTTCTATCGTCCACTTGATGGAATACTCTTTTGTGCCGTCGGGAGTATTTACTCTTGCTGTCGTAGTGTATTCTCCCGCATTGGTAAATTTGGCATCTTTATATCCGTTGGTATATCCGTCTACACTGTAAGTCCTATCTACGGAATATCCGCTCGGCAAGCTTGCCGTAAAGGAATACTCTTTACCGCTGTATACCAATGGTATTTTATCAAATTTGGGAGTATAGTCGATATCTATATCGAAATACATCGACGTCTTGATTGCGCCGTTGATGCGCAACTGCCAAAAGATTGTTGAATTGACGTCTACCTTTTCTTTGATATTAAAGATAATATCGTCCAAAATTGTCTCATAGTTGACGTAATCGCTACTTCCATCCTTATTCTTCACTTTGATTACCAACTTGTAATTTGAAGGTATCTCAACTTCAGACAACTTCAATTTGATAGTGAAGTCGGACATCGTCGAATCAAATTCAAAGTTGGAATATACCAAAGTCTCAGACTCGCTTCCAACTCTCTGCACGTAGAAATCCAACAACACACTCTCGCCTAATTTCGGTCGCGTCTGCGCTTGAACGTATAAATCAAAGTCTTCTCCAAGTTCGCAATCAATCGTATTTGTATCCGTCACTATCTGCAATTCAAGCGGAAGAGGCAGGATTTTAAACTGCAATTTTTGACTGTCTTTGGTTACCGTTCCGTTGGAGAGCTTCCATTGAGTATTTTGGGGATCAGTCAATCTCACTTCCAGTTCGTACGTACCCGCATTGGTAGCTTTGACAGTCACCATTCCGTCGGTAGTTACGGTTTTGTTCAAATCGTATTTGCCTGTAAAATCCGTAGGCACGTGTACAGTATAATCTCCTTTAAAATCTCCGCCGAGTTCGAGTTCATAAGTTCTTACGGACCCGTTGTAGTTATACGAACTCTTTGGAAAGAAAGTCGGCACGGGTATATTCGTCTCCGTCTTCGTAAAGTCTTGTGAATCAACGGCTGTCTCGTCCAGCGTATAATTGCTATTACTTAAAGACGTTATCGTCACGGTATAGTCTCCGATTACTCTCGGCACGGTCGTCGAATCATACCCTGCATTAGAGTTTCTTCCCGTATAATTCAAGTTGAGTTTGACGGTATCTTTGACACCGCTTGCATTAGAACAAAGCTGCGAATCTATCAACGACGGTACGGCTATGCCTTCTTCGCTGGTACTCCAACTGACACCAAGAGGTTTTGAAGTAATTGTAAGAGTAATTTCTTTCTTACCCTTATTACCTCCAATCCATTCAACGTCAGCCGTATCTTTAATAGTAAAAGAAACGGTGTAGGTATTTACGTTGATTGCAGTCGGAATAACAACTGTCATTATACTAGAATCTGCGTATATAGAACTGTCATACCATTCCTCGCTACTAAAATCTCCGACAGTACGTTGCGCGCCGTTATATTCGACTGACACATTCTTTGGAATCGCAAGTCCCTGATAAGTGTAACTTCCCGTGATGCTCTCTGCAAATTCTCCGCCTTTTATGCTGTCTGCAAACAATACTGTAATGTTATAATCCTTTGCCTTGACTCCACTCGGTAAAGTTGCCGTAGCGACTCCGTCGTTAAACGACGCCGTAGCTTGATACGCTACCGAACCGTCACCTGTTTTGTCTGCCAGCAAAATCACAACGCTACCGCTCTGTCCGGATTTTTTTACTTTAATTGTTCCATTTGCAGGAAAAATTTCCGGCACACCATCCAAATCAGTGCTATCGTTGAAATTTATGTAAGAATCCGCCTTAAAATACACTTTATATGCAGGTTTTCCCTCTGAAGCCGAAACAGAATTTACCGGAGCAAAAACAGCTTCGTTTGATGCAACTGACGCGGCTGTCGCGTATATTACAGATGACGGATTTAAGTTAAAAGCCGGGCGAACACCGTATGTCGAAGACACTTGATAGCTAGAGACGTGCCCGACAGAAGCGTTAACAAAAATTATATACGACGATGCGGAAATTCTACCAACCGAACGTAAAAAATAGTCTACTTCCCCGTCCTTAAGGTAATTTGCCGTTATTGAACCGTTATTACCATTGTCATTATAGCCGGGATAACCTGCCGAACTTGACGTCCAACTCGGAATTACTTTATTAGCATATGTCTTTCCATCGCTATCTACAAAGCCGTAGCTGTCATTGTTTATATCGTAATAATCAAGCAAAAATAAGCTATCTTCTGAAGTTTTTTCAACTACGCTCGTGTTGTTAACCACACTAGCATAAGTGCCAGCAACGTTGTTTACATTTGACGAATCGTACTGTCCGCTCGATGATCCTACTATACCCGTTGTCTTAAATGCCGGCGTAGCTTTTCCATCGAAGCCCCAAAGTTTTGTTTCGTATTCCTTTGTTTTTACAATGCTATTTCTCTCATTTTTATCAAACGATTTATACAAAAATGAATTGTCTTCAGCTACCGGCTGGTTGAAAGAAGGTACTGCCGCGTCGTTAGACACTGTGCTGAGATATGTTCCGCTATTAAGCATTGCCCTTATTTTGCTCGTACCCCAGTATGCATAGTTAGGATTATCTGAATAAGGGTTGTACTGTTCGCTTCCCAATGAAGAGTCAGACCATAGCAAAATACTTCCGTTGCTGTATTTTGTATCATTATTGGATAATACTCTCCACTTGATTGCCGAACCTGATTTAGTTCCGAAATATATGTATTCATTCTGAGCGCCTGAAAGAAGGCTTGAAAAATTATCTTTCTCACCGCCGTTTGCAGAAAGGTTAAGCACTGAAGCCGCGGGGCTCCCTGCAATTGTATCTGCTTGCGTTATATTATCCGTATTGGAATTCCCTATTAAAGTTATCGCAAGACTTAATACTATAAGCATTGTCAATACTATACATATCGACGTGTAAAAGGATTTCGTTTTCTTTTTTGCAAAAATCATTGTTGACACCTCTCCTGTCAAAGATATTTTCTCAATGTAAATCATACTTTCCCATTTCGTCTTACCGCAAAAGTAATAGAACTTTTCTATACAATAG
>CAMWSW010000099.1 GCA_947176975.1 uncultured Clostridia bacterium
CAAGATTATGTCCCTTGTCAAGGCAAACGCCTACGGGCACGGCGCGGTGGCGGTTGCAAAATGTTGCGAAGACTTGCTCGACTATCTCGGCGTTGCTACCGTCGATGAGGGAATAGAGTTGCGACGAAGCGGGGTAAACTTGCCTATACTCGTCGTAGGTGACGTCGCAGAGAGCAGATATAAAGACGCAATAGATTTTAATATAGAGCTCACTGTTCATTCTTTGCAATCCGCATATCATCTTGCAAAGTTTTGCAAGTCAGTCTGCAGAATCGCCAAAGTACATATTGCCGTGGATACGGGTATGGGAAGGATAGGTTTTTTGCCCGACGAAGTTGACGAGGCGATAAAAGTATGCAATCTTGAATCTCTTGATATAAAAGGAATATTTACGCATTTTGCAAAAGCAGACGAGATTGATAAATCTTATACCCATAATCAGAAGAGACTTTTCGACGAATTTGTCGAGAGTATCAAGAGCAAAGGCGCAGACGTTGGTCTGCGCCACATTGCCAACAGCGCAAGTATTTTGGATATGCCGTATTGCAATTGCGATATGGTACGAATGGGCATAATGACTTACGGTCTTTGTCCGTCGGTGGACGTCAGGTGTGAGGAACTTCGCCCCGTAATGAGCTGGTATACGCATATCGTACAAATCAAGACTTTGCCCAAAGATAGTTATATAAGTTACGGCGGAGAATACGTTACTCAAAAAGACACGACTATCGCCACTTTAGCGGTAGGGTACGGAGACGGCTATCCGAGAGCGCTGTCGGACAGGGCCGACGTATTGGTGAATGGACGGAGAGCGCCGATAATAGGTCGCATTTGTATGGATCAAATGATGGTCGACGTCACGCATATAGACGGCGTAAAAGTAGGAGATGCCGTCACGCTTATGGGAAGAGATGGCGATGAATATATTTCCGCCGACGAACTTGCAAGGCTGGCAGGTACGATAAATTATGAAATAGTCTGCGGTATATCACAACGAGTGCCCAGAGTATACGTTTATTCCATAAACTAAAAATATTTGTCCATTGACACCATATCGTCCTTATGTTATAATTTTGATATAAATTATACGAGGGATTTTATGAGAAAAAAGGGATTTTTGTTATCCATAGTTTTGATACTCGTCTTGGCGTTGGGCTTGGGAATATTTTGCGCGTGCGGAGCTAAAAAAGACGTAAGCGCTACTATATCAAAAGACAATATGGGCGTGGAGATTGCCGACACGTTGTACGGTTTGTTTTTGGAAGACATATCTTACGCAGGAGACGGCGGACTTATTTCCGAACTCGTCAACAACGGCAGTTTTGAATACGAAGCCAACAAGACGGCTTATTGGAATATAGACGGCAATGCAGAGGTCAAGAAAGAGAGCGGTCTCAATACCGCAAATCCGTCATATCTTCGTTTGGCGGTTGACGGCGAGACTAAACTTGAGAATTTGGGATATATTGAGTATTACGATTATTTGACGAAGAATTACAACAAAGACAAGATGAATACTGCAGATATGGGCTTTCACAAAGACGTTGATTACGACGTTTCGCTATACGTGAGACTAAACGATTTTGAAGGTACTTTGTCGGCGCAGCTTTCTTCGCCGAGCAACGGCGAAAATGTGAGTCTTACTCTTCCGTCGCAAAAAGGCGAGTGGGTCAAAGTAAGCGGAGTTTTGATAAGCAAAGCTACCGAGGATGGCGGGCTCTTATTGACGGCGCAAGGCAAAGGCAATCTCGATATTGATTTCGTATCTTTGGTTCCACATGATTCTTACGGATACGGAAGACAAGAGTGGAAGTACGCAAGTTTGAGACAAGACCTATTCGACGCTCTTGACGAGCTTTCGCCCGCCTTCGTTAGATTCCCCGGCGGCTGTCTTGCAGAGGGCGATACATTTGAGCATCTCTTTGATTGGAAGAAGACTATCGGACCGCTTGAAGAGCGTGAGCAGTATCACAATATCTGGCGCGACGAGGACAACGGTAAATTTTATAACAATACCTTTGCTCTTGGCTATCACGAATACTTCCAACTTTGCGAGGACTTGGGCGCAAGGGCTTTGCCTATTCTCAACGTGGGTATGATATGCCAATTCCAAGCCAAGTATAACAAGAACGCAAAGAAGTACGCGCAAGGCAAGATGAGCAAAGACGAGTGGGAGAAATATCTCGACAGCGTTGCGTTGCGACCTGGTACGGCGGAGTTTGACTCGTATATTCAAGATATCATGGATTTGATAGATTACGCCAACGGCACGGATACAAACAACGAGTGGGTGCAGAAGCGCATTCAAAACGGGCACGCCGAGCCATTTAATATTGAGTATATCGGACTTGGCAACGAGAATTGGGGCGAACTTTATTGGCGCAATTTCGACGCGCTTTACAAGGCAGTCAGAGAGGCTCATCCCGAGTTGACTGTGATTTCGTCGGCGTCCTATCAATTCAACGGAGAGAGATTTGATGATAGCTGGGAGCATATTCACAAAGATTATGCCGATACTTTGGTAGACGAGCATTACTATACGTCGCAAAACAAGCTCTTCAAGCACAATGACAGATACGACAGTTACGACAGAGACAGCGCAAAGGTATTCGTCGGCGAATACGCCGCAAGCTCTTGGGGCATTGGCAAGTATTGGTCGCAAAACAATCTTTGGTCGGCAGTAGAAGAGGCAAGTTATTTGACGGCGCTTGAGCGCAACGGCGACGTGGTAAAGATGGCGTCTTACGCGCCTACCTTTGCCAAGATAAACGCGCAATGTTGGGATATCAATATGATTTGGTTTGATTCGCAAGGTATCGTATTGACGCCCAATTATTTCAATCAAATGCTCTTTGCCAACAATACCGGCAGCAGATATATTGATACTGGTATCACCGCCAAAGGTATATATTCTTCCGCTTCGGTAGATGAAGAGAGCCAAAGTATCTTCGTCAAGCTCGTCAACGTCAATGATTACGCAATGGACGTGAATTTGGCGTTCGACGGTTTTGGAAAAATCAATGCAAGCTCTATGCAGTATATGAGCGGCGAAAGGGGAGCGTATAATGCGCCCGATATGACTACCGTTGCTCCAAAGCAAGTGGATTGCAATATCGACGGCGACAGCGTGTCGACTTCGATCGACGGACAGAGTATAAATATCATTCGTATTTACTACGGCGACAACGACGGCTCGACTGCGTATAAACTTCCTGAGCTTCCGCAGAATATGCAAAACGAAATAACGACGTTTGACAAATTCGTTATGACTCCCGAGCTGGGATTTGCCGTCGGTATGATGGGCATTGCCGTACTTCTCACGCTTGCATTCGTAGTGATAGCAAGAATCAACAAAAAGTTGATATACAAAAAGGTGGGAATAAAAAAATAACCGCAATCCGATACAAATCTCTTATTGCTGTGTAGTATTATGCGAAGGAGATGAGATATGACCAAAAGAGAGAAGATCGCAATATCAATATCGGCAGTAACCGGTTTTGTCATATTCTGCGTTGTGTTAGGCTTTGCGTTTGTACCTATCGTATTCATGTTTGGGTATGCCTTTGGGGATCAAACGTGTTTTGTATCTGTAGAATATGAAAAACTTCCTTATGCAATGGGAGCGGATTACGCGTATATTTCTCCGGCTTTTTTTGAAGCACAAGGTTTTGAATTATACGATACCGTATCCATAATGTATAGAGGCAGATGGGGACAGTATAAAGACAGCGACTTTAAATCGCCAATCAAAAAGTCGCAAGAATATAGTTTGTGCGTAATTAAAGTTCCTGAAGACGACTATGCGGTGATGTTAGAGATAAGATGCAATATGTTGTATTATTACGATGAATCACTTTATGACAATACCTATGGAAATTACAAATACAATATGAATATTAGGACAGAGGATTACGGCGACGGCGGAATTATGTATATTCTTGATTATAATATATGCGTGCTTGCAGACAGCGGTAAAATGTGTATTATACATTTGAAGTCTTACAGCGTCGAAGAAGATATGGATTCGTCGCAAGAACAGAGCGAGCGCATCTTGCGGAATCAAATGATGCTTGAATGCGCGATTGACAATTTCGTGGGATATTCGCAATTCTTGAGTATGCAAACGGCATAATTAATAATCGCCGCTTACCTAATAAGTAAGCGGCGATTATTTTTCAAAGTCTTTCTCGATTTAAATATGCAATCGTCTTTTGAGTTCGCCTAGGTAAGAATCCTTTGCAAAGAATGAGAGCGTAAGCACGTCTACAAAACCTCTTGCCGCGCAGACGTACCAGCCCCAAGTGCAAGTCTTCGTCCAAAGGAAGGATATGCCTATGCAGATTGCCGAAAGTACGAAGAGTTTTGTCAATGATATTTGATAGTTGCCACGTCCGCCTTTGTGCGAAAGGGTGAGGATCTCAAGCACGGTTTGCCATACAAGCACGGCAATTGGCATACCAAGCGTAAACGCCCAAGGATTGGCAAGCTTTGACGTCCATATATTGATATAGAAAAGCAAAGCTATTACGCCCATGAAGTCCCAAGTGAGATGTTTGCGCACGCAAAATCTTTTGATAGTCGGTCTGCTTACGCAAAGCCATACCAGCGCAAAGCCGAATATGACGTGTATAGACCAAGATACGGTATGGTTTACCGCAGCGTTGATTGCCAATACCAAAGCTATCGTAAATACTGTGACGAACATACTTATTTTCAACAATAGTTTTCTCTTCGTCTTTATGTTTACCTGCGGGTATTCGTATATAGTAGGAGTAGTTTCGTCGTGGGCAAAAGCTCCGCAAAGAGGGCAGTTTGCCAAGTCGTCGTCGACATATACTCCGCATTTGCGACATTGTTTCATTACGTTACCTCCTATTGCTGTTGACAGTCACTTCAATGCCGTGTTCGGTGAGGATTTTGAAGAAATCTCTCTCCAAAATCGGGTCTTTGGAAGTGCGTGAGAAAGTCACTACGCTCACTCCGTTGT
>CAMWSW010000100.1 GCA_947176975.1 uncultured Clostridia bacterium
GCCGTCAGACAGTTCCTTTTATTTTGTGAATTTTAGATTTATCTGCTAAATCTATTTCCGCGATATTGTCTTTTGAAGGCGGGCTGATTGATTACTTCGCCGTAGACTATCGCTTTTTGAAGAGGTGTGAGTTCCACTTCGCTGTCGTCAACGTCGTCAAGTTTGACGTATCTGACGTTGTAATGGTCCTGGCAACCTTCGGTGGACTTTCCGCCTATGCTGTTCATAGTCGGTACGTACTCTACTCTGTATCTATCGCCGCTGCCTGCGTGAGAAGTGTCGCAGTGACTGTCGTGGTGCGAAGACTCAACAACTTGATTCGCTTTGCCTGCATTTCTCTCCGCTTGAGCTCGCTTTAACTCAACAAGCCTCTGTTGAAGCTCAGCCGTCATCTGCTGTTTTGAAGTTTGAGCAGGTTGAGCGGGTCGAGCCGATTGAGAGCGATACGTCGATTGCGTCTGCTGAGGACGCTGCGGTTGAGAACGGTTCTGATTGCTTGACGAGTCGTAGTTCAAGAACTTTTTGAAATCGTCTTTCTCGTCAAGCAACTTCATTGCCTTTTCCGCTTCGGATTTCTTCTGAGCCTCTTTCCGCTGTTTGGACGCTCCGACAACGGTGATGATTATGCCAATAGCTACCATTGCTATGGGAATAATAAATACATACATTATTTCTTATCCTTCTTCTTGCTGTCACTGGATTCTTCTACTCCGCCGATAGCGTTACGCATATTGGTGTCTGCCATAACGTTTTGCATATTGTAGTAGTCCATTACGCCCAACTTGCCCTTTTGCAAAGCCTCTGCCATTGCCTTGGGGACTTGAGATTCCGCCTCGATAACGAGCGCTCTCATTTCTTGGGTCTTTGCCTTCATTTCTTGCTCCAAAGCGACTGCCATTGCGCGTCTCTCTTCTGCCTTTGCTTCTGCAATTCTCTTGTCTGCTTCGGCTTGATCCATCTGAAGTTGTGCGCCAATGTTTCTGCCGACGTCGATATCTGCAATATCTATTGACAAAATCTCATACGCCGTACCGCTGTCAAGACCTTTGCTGAGCACCGTCTTGGAGATCGCATCCGGATTTTCAAGCACGTCTTTGTGCGACTCTGCCGAACCTACAGTAGTTACGATACCTTCGCCTATACGGGCAATAATCGTGTCTTCGCCTGCGCCACCGATAAGTCTTGTGATATTTGCTCTTACGGTGACTCTTGCCTTAACTCTCAATTCGATACCGTCTTTTGCAATTGCGGCTATTGCGGGAGTCTCGATAACTTTTGGATTGACTGATACTTTGACTGCGTTGAGCACGTCTCTACCTGCAAGGTCGATTGCTCTTGCCGTCTCTGCGGTCAACTCCATATTTGCCGAGTGAGCGGAAATCAAAGCGTTGACGACTTTGATTACGTCACCTCTTGCAAGCACGTGACTTTCCAATTCGTCAATGGATATGTCAAGTCCGGCTTTCTTCGCCGAGATGTATGCGTCGACGAGAGGAATAACTTTGATACCTCTCCACTTCATACCAATGAGCCTAGTCATTGAGATTCTTACACCCGATACGAGAGCTCTGAACCAAATTCTGATAGGCAAAATGCTGAAAATAATGGCAAGCAGTATGAGCAGTACGACTGCAACTACTATTGCCGTAATTCCTGCGGCGCCGAGCGCCAATGTCATTAAAGCCATTTTTTTTACTCCTTTTATATTGTATATATATTTTTTTATTTAGTCTTTTAAAAGAGGCCCTTTTAACATTCCTTGACGGTAATCTTTACGCCCTCGACTGCAATGACCTCGATATCTTTGCCTTTCTCAATAAGAGAAGACTGCGAAACAACGCTGTACAACTGACCGTCTATCACGGCGTTGCCGCTCGGGCGCAATACGGAAGTTGATACGCCGACCTTGCCCATCAACGAAGAAAAGTCCTCTGTGCCGCCCGTCTTGCCCTCAGATACCGCAATGGCATTCTGAACAAGTCCCGTACGCGACAGCCTCCCTTTCTTGATTGAATGCAACATAATCAAAAGCGCAACGCACACGACTACTGTAACGCATATCAGCATTACAAAAAACTGTACGATAAGCGATCCGCGTTTGCTCATGAACAATCTTACCGCCATACCGGCGATAACGAGTATTATACCCGCGATACCAAAAAAGCCGAAGCCGGGTTGGAATATCTCGACGATAATAAATATCGTTCCTAAAATAAGTAGGATTGCAGGTATTATACCTATGTCGCTGAACGCAATTGCAATCTCTTGCCAAAATGTCAATCCTTCGCTTGCTAACAACATTTTTCTTACCTCCTTGTCTATAGTATATACGACTTTTGAATATAAAGCAATACCGTAGATTATTTTTATTTACATATATTATGTAGATTTTACATAAAAAATGAGAGACACCCAGTGGATTGCCATTGAGTGTCGCATTAAAAACCAGTTTATTTTTTGCTTATTTATTAAACTTGCCGAATACTTCTGAAGTGGAAGTAAAATAAGCAAACGTATCGGGATAGCTGCGAATAATCTTTTGGAACTCGCCTATTTGACGCTTGCGGATAAGACAAACAAGCATACTCTTTTCTTGCTTCGTATACATTCCTTCCGCCTCGATACGCGTCACACCGCGATGCAATTTGGTCATAATCTCCGCCGCGACTTCATCGGGGTGCGTCGTGACGATTTCAAATTTGAACGCCGTCTTGAAGCCTTGAAGAATAACGTCACTCACTTTGCTGGTCACAAAGAGCGAAATTAGCGCAAGAAAGACAGGGTTGAGAGCGTCAGTAAACGACTTGCCCTTTCCGTAGACGAATATGGATGCGATTACGACTACTGCATCAAATACCGCGGTAAGCATACTGATGCTTAAGTTTCGGAATTTTTTGTTGATAACGGACGCTATGATGGACGTTCCGCCCGAAGCCCCGCAAGATTTGAGCATAATTGCAAGAGCTATTCCCAAGAATATACCGCCTGCGACTGCGCCGAATAGACCGTGCACTATTCTATCAATGCCTTCTCCTCCGCCATAGCTTGGCATATTGGGGATATACGGCAACAACATAAGTAAAACCGAAGATACCACGAATGACAAAGTGGATTCAATCGCTTCTTTTTTGCCCAAACAGAAGAACGCCAAGAAGAATAGCGGAATACTAATTAAAAGCAAGAATATACCTGAATTCAACCATGGTACACTATCGTGAAAAGCATATTCGAGAAGGACGGCAATACCGTTGGTTCCGCCCGGAGCAAACTTATTAGGCGTGATAAAAATATATACCGCAAATGCGCGCATTAAACCGGAAAGTAAAATAGGCAATACGGGATTTAACAGGAAATGAGCGAACTTGCGCCAAAAATCTTTTCCGTCTTTCTTTTCGGGCGCATTTACTTCTTCACTAACATCCGTACTGGCTTCTGCGTTTGCGCTTATTTCTTCCGTCTGCTCTTGTATTTGTTGTTCGTCCATAAGCTACTCTCCCTATTCATTACTATTCTATATTATCATATTCGGAAGAAAAAGGCAATACCCTATTTATGGAAAATTCGACAAAAGAAGTCATGCGATATACTATATAATAAAAAAGACCCTTGCGGGTCTTTTTCTATTTTTTATCTGTCACACTTGCGATGTTCCTTACTACGATAAGTCCTTGATGGAACAATTCTTCATCTGTCTTATAAGGCAATTCTGCAGTGTAATCTACGTTGGCATTCTCGCCTTGTACTGCGCCCATAGCCTTCATCATTTCGTCGATAAGTTCTTTTGCAAAACGTGAGCGGCGCTCATTGGCAATTCTGTAAAGTACCGGAGCATCCTCTACCGCCTTGACGCTTGAAGCGTCCTCAACGAGGAATTTGCTGTCCTTGTATTTACTGTAGTCAAGCGCTAAATAAAGTCTCAAAGTCTTGCTTCTCAAAGACATCTTCGCTACTACGACTTTGCCGAGACGGAACACCTCTCTCTTCTTGGTCATTCTTGCATTGACTTTGCTGTAAGAAAGCAAATGATTCTTGAGAAGAGAATAGAACTGCTTGACAGATACGTCGGCTTGCATAAGTTTTGCAGTAAAGCTACGCTCATATGCGTCTGCAATGTCGTCGTCTTCGTCGGAGATAGGATCGTTGTCAACGCTTTCGTGCGTATCGCTCTCGTCGTCTGTCGGAGTGAGTATGTCGACCACCTTTGAATCAAAGAGCGAAGTACCCTTGGCAAGTTTCTTGACAATCAAGCCCTTTTCGACAAGTTCGTCGGTTGACTCAAAAGGCATCTGCGCAACGTAATCGACTTCTTTAAACTTATCGTCTGCCACCGCATTGATTTTAATCATCAAGTCCTCAATCAATTCGATAGCGTATTCGCATCTGCGCTCATTTGTAATCTTAAGAAGAAGCGGGGTGTCAGCATAAGTTGCTATTTCTGACACGTCGTCGACTTTATAAGCTCCGTCTGCGTAATTCAACGGATCCAAATCAAGATACAACCTCAAAGTCTTACCTCTGACAGCCAAACGCGCGATTGTCGCTCTGCCGTAGCGGAAAGATTCTCTCGGCTTGCTCATTCTTGCGCCGACTTTCTTATGAGACAATAAAGCATTCTTGATTTGTGAATAATACTCTTTGACTTGCTTCTTTGACTGAATCATTCTCGCCATGAAGGATTTCTCAAGTATTATGAAATATCCTCCGTCGTCAGTCTCTACGAAAACGCGACTTTCCTCTTCTTCATCATCGTCGTCATCTCCGTCATCGTCGCCTTCATCGACGGATGCAACAACCTCTACAGGTTCTTCCACAACAGGCTCGGGTTGAGGCTCCGGCTCCGGTTGAGGTTGAGGCTCCGGTTCGGGTTGAGGTTCTGGTTCCGGTTCAGGTTGAGGTTCTGGTTCCGGTTCAGGTTGAGGTTCTGGTTCCGGTTCAGGTTGAG
>CAMWSW010000101.1 GCA_947176975.1 uncultured Clostridia bacterium
AGAGAAAAGTATAATTTACATTGAGAAATTATCTGTGACAAGAGAGGTGTCAACAATGAATTTTAGCAAGAGAATAAATAGGGGATTATGCTTGACTGTATGTTTTGTAATATTGCTGGGTATTGCGTTTTGCTGTTTAATAGATTGGACTGGTACAAAGGATACTGCCGAAGCGACGGCGATAACTTCCACAACAGGAACTTACGTAAATGACGATTTATTGCTTGCCGACTATACAACAAGAAACGACGGCAAGGTATTCAACAACAACGCATTGCGTGAGATATACAAAAAGATAACTGGATATACGGATATTACCAATGTAACGACGGTAGCGACTACGCCAAAGAGTGGCAATACATATATTCATAGCGGACTTGATTCTTCAGAAATTCGCACTAACAACGACAATAAAAATTTAGTAATCACTTTGGGTGGAAAAAAGTGGATAGTTACGTCTCTGTCTTCGGCAGACGGTGGAATACCTATCCTCACACTGTTACTTGCAGATAATGCAGAAGATTCTCAATGGAGTACATATTATAATAATGACTATACCCATACTAACTATCCGTGGTGCACTTACGGTACGAGTTATATTAGAGCGCGCCTTCTCAATGGAAAAGATTTTAATGGCGATGCATTAGGATATTCCAATTCAAAAACGGCAACTTCTTTGACGACATATTCAAGACCATCTACCGCAGGTGCTTATCCATTTGAGATTTTCAATCACAAAGCTGCAGATACTAGTGCTAAAGACGGCATTGCTGATTTTTTGGTGCAACCAAAGTACGTGGCTTATCAAAGAACGCAAAGTATGTCCGATCAATCTAACGATCCATATTGGTATACTATGCAAAATGAAGCGTGCGATACTATTTCGACAGGCTGGCGTAGTTCTACAGAAAGTGATTTACAAGGTGCTCCGCATTATTATGATTGGGGAAGCGATTATTTGTGGATACCTAGTTGGAGTGAACTTGGCACAGATGCTGATACAAATCCCTCAACATCTACGAGCATTTTAGCTTTTTGGGGATTATGGAGACTAGATAATATCGCAAGAGGTAGTTCTGCTGATTATTGGACTAGAACTAGATCGCATAGTGGTCCGGATTGGGATTATTTTAGTAGTGCTTCAGGCAATACTCGATGGATTCAACAAACAACTAGACCTTCCCTTGGCGTTCGTCCATGCATACATCTCAATTTAGCAGACGCGGACAATGCATCTCTTGCGTTTTTGGATGTGCCTAAAGACGTTACGACGCTTGTATATACGAGCGATAAACTTGCGGTAAATTCGGGTACAAATCCGCCGGATTGGTATACGTCGGTATTTGACGACACGTCATCTATAGATACTGTATATAAGAAAGGCAATACAGTATTGTCTACGCTACCTGTTCACGCAGATACGTACACCGTAGAATTTACTATCAACTCTTCAAAGACAAGCGAGATAATGTGGAAAGATTATCAGTCGAAGCCTTCGCTCACTCGAAGTATAACGTTTACCATCAATCCAAAGCCTATTACGGCGACAGTAACGGGCGGAGGCAACGTATTGCCGTCTGTTTCGCACACAGCATCCGAGCTTGGAGCAAACGATAGCGGACTTACGAAGATATTCGATTTCCATTATCAAAACCGACCGGGTACGGCGTCGTACTCACAAGACGGGGTATTGCCTACGGTAGACGGAGACTATGCGGCGACGGTAATATCCGTCAATCCCGACTATAAAGCCAACGCTGTTATTGCGCCAATCAACTTTACTATAGAAGGCGCAAAACTCAAAGTACCTAGTTTTGCTCTAGCAAGTCAGCCGTATACAGGCAGTACGGTAAGCTTTACTCTCAACGACTTTGACCCCAACACGATGCAAGTAGTGAGACCGTTACCTACGGGAGTGAACTTTGACGACGTACGCATTGCTACCGCGACGAGAGCGGGCGAGTATACCATTACGGTAGAGTTAAAAGATAAGAGCGGCTCAATGTTTTGGTCTAGCGGAGTACAGCAAGATACGAGCAACAAAGATATAAAGTTTACAATTACGCCAATGAAGATACAGGTCGATTTGAGCAGTGACGACAATTCGGGCACAATAGAGCTAGAAGAACACAGCAAGATAACGTTAAACGGACTGATATCCGGCTTGCCGAATGGAACGGAGAGTGTCAATATACTGTTTTCCGCAGAGGACGCCCCGTATAAATATTCACTTAACTACAACAATGACGGTTCTACGACAGCAATTACGACTGGCTATCCGGTAACGCTAATAAATTCTTTAATGAATATAGAATTGCATACGGACACGTTGGCAAAAGGAGAGTGGGCTTTGGTATTGAAGTCGGACAATACCGATTATGAGATAGACGCGACGCCAATCAAAATCAAGGTAGTAGCGAAAACTGTAATAGCAGACCCGACGTGGATGCTAATACGCAACGGAGCAAGAATAGAGCTTGTACCTGCGACGTTGGGAGATAGTACACCGATTACGTACTCCAAGCAGTTGACATACAATGATCGTAATACGTATTCATTCCAAATGTTGGCTCCCGGCTTTACAGTAGATACCACCTACGACCCAAGCGGATACAAAGTAGTAGCAAGCAATTCTAATAATACTGCAATAGGAAAGAATGCGGACACGTATACCACGTCAGTTAGACTGTTGGATAAAGACAACAATGCCACGATATATACGATAGAGTGGACAATAGATCCTGTCAAGTTTGATTTATCTAAAGTCAAGTGGTTGTATGACGACGGAAGCAGTCTTCAACTTCCATACGATAAAGTCAACGGTAGCCAAGCAAAACTTGACCCCAAGACTTTGCCAAAGGGACTTGTGCCCAATTATCCGTCCACTAACGAAGGTACTACTGTAGGTACTTCTGGTACAGCGACGGTAACGTTTACGTTAGAGAGTGGATATGAAGGTAACTACGTTCAGCCCGACGAGGCAGATGCTACTTCGTATATAGATCCCAACAGCGATTTCAAATGGAATATACCATGGAATATAGTTAAGGCGGAGATAATATCTACGAGTTGGAAGAATGTAACGGCAACAGACGCTAACGGCAAGGCGTTTAGTGTACCCGTATTGAGAGACCCCAACGCCGACGGCGGAATAGTGGAGTACGAGTACTACGAGACAGATTCAACGGGTAATATATTGGATGCAACCAATCCGTTGAAAGAGAGTGATATCGTATGGTCGGAGAGCGAATCAAAGTTCTATATTGCAAAGCCTATATTGAAAGATACGGATAATTACGAGTTGGATGATATTTCTGCTCAATCCAAGGTATTTAGAGTAGGTAAAGACTTAACAAAAGTCAGCGTATCTTTGGAAAGCGCAACGATGGAATACAACTCCAATCCAAGACACGCAAAAATTGTAGTTGCAAACGGAGCGTTGCCGACAAGTGCATTTGACTTGACGTATTACGACGGATATACGAAGTTGAGCACGGCTCCAAGTGAAGTAGGACAGTACAGAGTAGAAGTAAGCTTGAAGAGTACTTATATAGACAAATACGAAATCGACGGAGATTACGAATTTGACTACGAGATAGTCAAAGGAAAAATACCAGTAGAATGGAACGACAATGCAAAGCCAAGCGTACTCAAACTTAGTTACGGACAGATCAACGGCGTTGAATACGAGATAGTAGACGCAGACGATAATGCCGTAGCGTATAACGCATTGCAAGCGGGCAAGCCGTATAGGATAAGAGCAAAGATAAAGGATAATCAGCTCAACAACTTTGAATTTGCCGACGGCACGATAGAGACGGCATGGCATGAATTTAGCGTAACAGCCAACGACAGATTGCAAGACCCCAATTCGCCTAGCAATCCTGCGTATCCGCAGACCGATCCCGATTTGCCTGCGCAAGAGCCTACCAATCCCGACGAAACGGGTAGCGGTGACGAAGGCGGAAGCGGAAGTCTTGGCGATATACTTGCCAAGCTTAAAGAAATACCGCTTTGGCAGATTATAGCTATCATAATATCTATAATATTGATTATTATCTTCTTATCCAAGACGGCTGGCTATGAGGGTAAACGCAAGAAGTTCAACAAGAAAGCAGACAAATTGGAGACTTCTGTATATGCAGGAGCGTTCCTCGGATTGGCAATGTCGGGTTGGACGGCGATTGCGTGCGTACTCATGGCATTGGCAGTTGCAAGTCTCGTAATAATGCTTATTGCCAAGAGCAGATGCAACAAGGCGGAAGAGAATTACGAAGACTGTCTTGAAGAGTATAAGCGCAATGAAAAGAATTCTGACGAGCGTAGAAGAGAAGATGAATATAGACGCAGTCGTGAAGACGATAAAGAAAATATGCGTATGATGTTCATGAGTATGATGGGCGGTCAAGCTGGCAATATGGGGCAAGGAATGCCTCAAGGCGGATATATGGGCGGAGGCTACGGTATAGAGGATATTCGCGGAATAATCTCCGAGACTGTCACGGCGTTGCTCCCCGGTATGCAACAAATGCTTCCTCAACAAGCGTCTTCAAATGACGAAATCGTACAAAGACTTATTGACGAAAATGCAAAGAGCCAAGAGACAATTCAAGAGTTGATGCAAAAGCTTTCCGAGCAATCTTCTGAAAGAATAGTGGAAAGAGAAGTTGCCTCAAGCTCTGCAAATGACGAAGCAATCAAGAGCTTGATTGAGGGACAGAGAATTATAATGGAGAAACTTGCCAATCAATCGAACGAATCTCAACAACCGCAAGTACAGGTAATAGAGAAAGAAGTTCCCATTGAAAAGATCGTGGAGAAAGTCGTTGAAGTGCCTGTAGAAAAGATTGTTGAAGTACCCGTAGAGGTAGAGAAGATAGTCGAGAAGGAAGTCAAGGTAGAAGTCCCTGTTGAAG
>CAMWSW010000102.1 GCA_947176975.1 uncultured Clostridia bacterium
TATTTTTTAGTGCAGTATTTGCAAGATTTTACCCAAATAAATTCTTTATTTATAAAAATTTTTTTGCAAATTCCAAAAAATGTATACTTTTACTGACTGCCCGTGAAAAGGCGTTATTTTTCAAATATATTATACTTTATGTACAACAAAATTGCAATATCTTTAGGTCAGTAAAAGTATACATTTTTTGGAATGGGAGGTCTAATGTCATTTCGCTAGAGTAGAGAAATCTCTACAGATTAAAAGTGTATGCAAAAAGGATACGATATGCATAAAACAAAAGAGACAAAAAGAATAAAAATAATCGTAGCGTCAATCTTGGCGCTTGCTATGCTACTTAGCTGTTTGATTATGTTATTTAACGATAACAACGATAATAAAGTTGATATTCAATCGGCGATACAGCCGTTGGCATCGACTTCTACTAGTAATCAACCAGTTACTAAATTGGGGACTATTAGGAATACTTACGGTGAAGAAAGTAATTACAGATATTCACAGCTCACCGGAAATGGGTCTAGGTTTACTTATGACGATAATAAAGGCGGTCTCGTTTGGTTTAAAACTCCTGAAGAGACTGCAGGTAAGCACGTTTACTTTGATATTTTAGCTGAGATTACGGTCCCTAGACGTACTGAGTATAAGGTTAAGTATACTGTTACCTTTGACGCTATCAAGTACAATACGTCGGGTGTGAGTAATACGGGCGTCACGTTGAGATCTTATGATTTCGGCACGGATACGGTAGGAAACGGTTTGCCGAGGAATGCGCAGAACCTATACTCAACGGGTGAAGATTTGCAGTTTAACATATATACCAACTTGGATACTGATAATAAATATTGGACGGGAGGCATTAAAAACACTATTAAAGTCGAAGATCCTTTGCATTTTACATACGAGGTCGAAGACGTTCTGACCAACGAAGGAAGAAACAGTCAGACTATCGTTCACAGCTTCGGATATTATGCCACGACTCAGCAAGCGTCAGCAGCAAGTTTTTGGCTTGAGGGCGGAGCGTCGATTTCCGTCGAGATAGTGGAGGAGAAGAGCGTGTTTTTTAGCAATCCCGTAAACGTAGATACTGCCTATACGGGAAGTCAATTGACGCTTGCAAATATAACTGACAAAACGAAAACAAGCTGGTTCAACGCTAGTGAAATGCGCATAGATTATCCCAGCGGTGGCATGACTGACGTGGGCGATTATACAGTAAAGGCAGTCATTACCTCGAACGATTCCGACTACATATTCGCCGGCAACCCCGACACAAGCAAAGGCGAGACGTCAAATAAAGAAAGGGTATTTACTTTCAAAATCACGCCTAAGCAAATAAAGGTAACCGTAAATAAAGACAGCAACGAATATCCTACAGTATCGCTCACCAATGCGGGCGATGTATACACGGGTGACACTGCTGCCAACAAGCGAGCGCCTAGCTTGGGATTTAGGTATACGAGCGACAATGGGTATGATTCCACCACATTTCCGACGGCAGTAGGTACGTATACCGCAACGCCGGTCATACTCAACGCAGACACGTGCAAGAACTACGCGATAGATAGCGCGACTGCGACTTCCACTACTTTCACAATCAACAAGACAGACGTAACCGAGCCTAAGATAGATGGAGAGGCGCAGAAGGGATACACGGGCGGTGAAATTACTTTCAAGCTTACAGGCGGAAATAATACTGCAATTGAATTTACTTTGCCTGACGGTATGACGAGAAACGGTAACACTTTGACCGCCATCAACGCGGGTAAATATAGAGTTACCGCAACTCTTGCCGATCACGGAGATTCCACGCAGTGGTCAAAAGACGGTTCGGCAGGACCGATATATCTAGATTACGAGATAACCAAGAAAGACGTTAAGATACCCAAAATTGCATCCGGCGCGGAGAGAGTGCCGTATAACGGCAATAAGCAGCCTTTTACTTTGCAGAATCTTGACGCCAACTGGGTAGAAATTAGAAACAACAAAAACGAAGTAGTTACTGCGCTTGAAGAGAAGAATGCAGGTACTTATACATATACGCTATCTCTCAAAGACAGCTCCAACACCAAGTGGGAAGGCACAAGCGACGACGTAAGTAGCAAAGACGTAATATTCTACATAGACAAGTTGACATTGGATATCACCAGCTTCACCTGTAGCGTAGCGGAAGAGAATGGCAAACTGTCTTGGGAAAAAGGTACGGCAGGCGTAACCTTTACGGTAGTGGTCAACTCGCTTACGGGAGACACCGTTAAGTTGCAGTTGTATAGAGAGCGCAACGGAGAGCAAATGTCAGACTTTGTAAGCGTAGACGAGAGCGTGGCAAAGACGGTCACGGTAACTATGCCGAGTTACTTGGACCAAGGCAGTTACATATTAGGCGTAAAGTTAGCAGACCCTGCAAGCGACAACGCCAACTCCAACTACGTCTTGACGACTGCGACGAGCAAGATACGCAAGTCCTTTACGGTAAAGGGACTTGGACTCACGCTCACAGAAACGAATATGCCGTGGGTATACAAGTATACCGACAAAGATAATACTGAGAACGTCATCAACGTAATGCCACAGGTAGGTGTTACGCAGAGAAAGGCTCAGTTGACGTACACTGGCTACGAGTACGAGTTCACGGTAGATTTGGAAGAACTTGAGACGTTGGGAGCGCAGATAGACAAGAGTAAAGGTAAGGACGGCTTTAGTGGAGATACCAAGTGGACTAACGCTACTACGGCAGAGAAAACAGTCACGGTATATTGGAAGCCGCTTGACGGCTACGACGGTACTCCTGGAAGTTTTACGCTCAAGTACGAGATAGCCAAGGCTAAATACGACTTGAGTGGCACAAAGTGGAGTTATATGTCGCCGTTCGAGTTCGACTCGTTGATATATAGGAAGGTAGAGCTAATAGACCTACCTAAGGGCTTGTCGTTGACGGAAAACGATTACAGCGGAGATTATAGGAAGAGGGATGCGGGAACGTATCGCGTGACAATCAAGAATATTAAGAACGACAATCCTAGCAACTACGAGACCCCGTCGTTTATAGAGGGCGGTAGGAATACGTATATCTACAATGACGGCGAGGATTTCCCGTGGATACTTGAGTGGAAGATAGAACCGAAGAAGCTTAATCTCAGATGGACTCCTAAAATGAGCGACAACAGCGACTTTGAGTACTTCGTAGTGGTAGGCGACGAGTTGCAATACCTCAAGGATAAATATACTTTCTACGAAGAGGCTAATTACGACAACGTCAACGGCGTTGCAGTAGGCAGTCCAATAGCTTTTGAGGACATAGTAGTACACAAGAAGCAAAAGGACTCGTATTGGGTAGTAGCCGAGCTTAAGGACGACAAGAACTACATGATTGCGAGCAACAAGGCTCAACCTTTCACTGTAGGCACGGAGAAAGAACTCGTCAAGGTAGAGCTCAAGGACAAAGGTCCGTTTGAATACAACGGCGAGAAGTATGGCGAAGAGCTTATAGTCACTTCAGATGATGGTATGCTTACGAGCGCTCATATAGTTAAGAAGTACTATAAGGACAGCATCGACGCAGCTAATGAACTGAAAGAAGCTCCAACAAATGCGGGAGACTATATAATAGTACTTGCGTTTGAGAGTAGCGTACCGGAAGAAGACTACGAGTTTATCACTAATGAGATACGTTTCACGATAACTCCTGTCAAGATTACCGCTACTTGGAATACCGAGGGCGCGGTACCTAAACTAGCGGGAGATAGTGATTATCTAGATATAATAGAATACATATATACTGACGCAGACGGCAACGTAGTAGGCGCAGACACGCAGTGGAAAGCTGGCAATACGTATTACGTCAAGGCTGTACTCAAAGATAAGGATAACTACGTATTCGTATCTCAAGACGGAGAGAAACTTGAAGACCCGATTATGACGGGCGCAGTGGACTTCACTATAGAGGATACTGCTCCTACGCCGACTCAGCCAGAGCCAACGCCTGCTACCAACTTTGACGTAGTTGGATTCGTTAAAGAGAACTGGCAAGTAATCGTATCTATAATAAGCATTATACTTATATTTATATTCACGGGCAAGGGTATAGGCTATGCGAGCAAGCGTAAGAGTATAGAGAAGACCATAGACAAGAAGTACGGCAAATCCACTTATTACGCAGCAAGCGGGATAGGTCTGTTCGGCTTGCCAAATACTACTTTGACTATAATAGCTTGCATACTTGCGGGCGTAGCGGTACTTGCATTTATTTTCATGCTACTCGAGAAGAGATTGTTAGGTAAAGCCCAGGTTGAACTCGAGGACGCAAAAGAGGAATACGCAGCCAATAAAGCAGAGCTTGACAACAAACAACGCAACGACCAAATGCAGATGATGCTTATGGGTATGCTAGGTAACAATGGCGGACAGTTCTCTCAGCAAGGCGCAAGTATAGACGATATGCGTATGATGATTAACGACGCAGTGACGGCAATGTTGCCCAACGTCCAACAGTATCTACCGCAACAAGCGTCAGGGAACGACGAACTCGTGAAAAAGCTCATGGAGCAGAACGCTCAGAACGAAGAGCGTATCGAGAAGTTGATGAAGAAACTTGCCGATCAACAGCCTACCGAGAAAGTAGTAGAGAAGGTTATCGCCCGCGAAGTGGCTAGCGCCAACGCCAACGACGAGACTATCAAGAGTATAATCGAAGGACAAAAGATTATAATGCAAAAGCTTGCTGAGCAACAATCTACCGAGAAAGTAGTGGGAACAGTCGTTGCTCGTGAAGTAGCAGTTGCAAATAACGCTAACGACGAGACTATCAAACAACTGATGATGAAGCAAGAAGACTTGATGCGTAATCAAGAAAGAC
>CAMWSW010000103.1 GCA_947176975.1 uncultured Clostridia bacterium
ACCCTATTGGATAGGCTTGCCGATCATTCTAGTCATTCTTTTGATTGTGGACAGAAAAGCGCTTGTCAAAGTCGACTATCCATTGCTTTTCACATTCGTATTTTTCTTTATCTTTGCAGGCAACATGGCGCGAATAGACGCCGTACATACTTTCTTTTCAAATCTCTTGGAGACAAATACTCTGCTTGTCAGCGCGCTTTCGTGTCAGGTGATAAGCAACGTTCCGTCGGCAATACTTCTATCACAGTTTACCGACAATTACCCTGCTCTTTTGATAGGCGTAAATATAGGCGGCGTCGGCACTCTTATATCGTCGCTTGCAAGCCTTATTACATTTAGAGAATACTGCTCGCATAATAGCGGCAAGGGCGGAAAATATCTCGGTATCTTCTCGGCTTTCAACTTCTCCTTCTTATTTATCTTAACAGGCGTGATGCTACTCTTGGGACTTGCAGTAAAGTAATCTTCAGTTTCCAATATTTGATAAAATATTTCATTACACAAAAAAGGAAGCCCTATCGGACTTCCTTGATTTTTTGTATTAGCAATTAGTTCTTTTTGCCATAGTACGCATTCAAGTACATCTGCTTGATTTCTTTCATAAGCGGATATCTCGGATTTGCGCCCGTACATTGATCGTCGAACGCGTCTTCTACCATTTGGTCGAGCGTGGAGAGGAACTTCTCTTCGTCTACGCCGTATTCCTTGATAGTCGATTTGATGCCGACGGTCTTCTTCAACTTGTCGATTTCCGCGATAAGAGCCTCGACCTTTTCTTCGTCCGTCTTGCCCTGGCATCCCATCATAGTTGCTACGTCTGCGTATCTCTTCAAAGCTTGAGGATACTTATATTGCGGGAAGGTACCCATCTTGACAGGATCTTCTGCGCTGTTGAATCTGATTACTTCGTCTATCATCAAAGCGTTGGCAACGCCGTGCGGCAAGTGGTGATAAGAACCGAGCTTGTGAGCCATTGAGTGACATACGCCGAGGAAGGCATTTGCGAATGCCATACCTGCCATACAGGAAGCGTGAGCCATCTCCTCTCTTGCCTCTGCGTCGTGAGCGCCAAGCTCGTATGCTCTCGGCAAATACTTGAATATCAATTGAATTGCTTCTTTTGCGATACCGTTGGTGAAGTCGGTCGCCATAATCGAAGCGATTGCCTCCAAAGCGTGAGTCAAAGCGTCGATACCCGAAGCGGACGTCAAGCCCTTTGGAATATTCATCATCAAATCTGCGTCGATGATTGCCATATCAGGCAAAAGCTCGTAATCTGCCAAAGGATATTTCGTACCGCTCTTCTCGTCTGTGATTACGGCAAACGGCGTAACTTCAGAGCCCGTACCTGCCGTCGTTGCGACTGCGATAAAGGTTGCCTTGTCACCCATATGCGGGAAGGTGTATACTCTCTTACGAATATCCATAAATCTCATTGCAAGGTCTTGGAAGTCGATTTCCGGATGCTCGTAGAGTACCCACATAATCTTACCTGCGTCCATTGCCGAACCGCCGCCCACTGCGATGATTACGTCAGGCTGGAATTCCTTCATAGCCTTTGCGCCTTCCATTGCGCAACCGAGAGTCGGGTCGGGAGCAACGTTGAAGAACGTCGTATGAGTGATATTCATCTCGTCCAATCTATCGGTAATTGCCTTTGTAAATCCGCTTTGATACAAGAAAGAGTCAGTTACGATAAATGCCTTTTTCTTGCCCATTACGTCCTTGAGTTCTCTCAAAGCAACGCCGAGACAACCTTTCTTGAAATATACCTTTTCAGGCGTTCTAAACCACAACATATTCTCTCTCCTTTCTGCTACCGTCTTGATATTGATAAGGTGCTTTACACCTACGTTTTCGCTTACGCTGTTGCCGCCCCAGCTTCCGCAGCCGAGCGTCAAAGACGGAGCAAGCTTGAAGTTGTAAAGGTCGCCGATACCGCCTTGCGAAGAAGGAGTATTGATGAGAATACGGCAAGTGCGCATTCTGTTTTGGAATTTCTCTATCTTGTCTTTGCCCGTCTCGGTGTTGACATACAATGAAGACGTATGTCCGAGACCGCCGTCGTCGATGAGCTTTGAAGCCTTATCGAGAGCGTCGTCAAAATCTTTTGCCTTATACATAGCAAGTACGGGAGAAAGTTTCTCGTGAGCGAACTCTTCGCTTATATCCACGCTCTTTACTTCGCCGACAAGTACCTTTGCCGTCTCGGGTACTTCAAAACCTGCCATCTTTGCGATTACGCAAGCAGGTTGACCGACTATCTTTGCGTTCAAAGCTCCGTTGATAAGAATAGTCTTTCTTACTTTTTCAGTCTGCTTTGCGTCGAGGAAGTAAGCGCCTCTGTATTGCATCTCTGCCTTAAATTCGTCGTATACTTTGTCAAGTACGATTGTGGATTGCTCGGAAGCGCAAATCATACCGTTGTCGAAAGTCTTGGAGTGAAGAATTGACGAAGCTGCCATCTTGATATCCGCGGACTCGTCTACGATTGCGGGAGTATTACCTGCGCCTACGCCTACTGCCGGCTTACCGGAAGAGTAAGCTGCCTTGACCATACCTGGACCGCCCGTAGCCAAGATGATGTCAGCCTCTTTCATTATCATACCGGAAAGCGGTACGGAAGGCTCGTCTATCCATCCAATTATGCCCTCGGGAGCGCCTGCCTTAACTGCTGCTTCGAGGACTACTTTTGCAGCCTCAATCGTGCTTTTCTTTGCTCTGGGGTGCGGTGAGAAGATAAGACCGTTGCGCGTCTTCAAAGCAAGAAGCGATTTGAAGATTGCAGTCGACGTTGGATTGGTCGTAGGAATTACAGCCGCGATAACGCCGATAGGCTCTGCTATCTTGGTGATACCGAAAGCCTCGTCTCTTTCGATTACTCCGCAAGTCTTTACGTCCTTGTAAGTATTGTAGATATACTCCGAAGCGTAGTGATTCTTGATGACCTTGTCTTCTACGATTCCCATACCCGTCTCTTCGACAGCCATCTTTGCAAGAGGTACTCTCTGCTTATTGGCAGCCATAGAAGCGGCAAAGAAAATCTTGTCAACTTGTTCTTGGGTGTAAGTTGCATAGATTGCTTGCGCCTTTCTGACTTCTTCAAGTTTAGCCAAAAGGGTTTGCTCATCATTTACGATTTGAGTGTTTGCCATTTTATATTCCATCCTTTAAAATTTTTGTCTATAATAATTGTGGTTACCTTTAAAAAGTTTATTCTTTTGCTTTGGCTTTTGACAATGAATTATGCCCTATCCTTACAAAAATTTATACTTTCTAGGTGATTCGTTATAATTTGTTAAAAATTCCACAAATTGATAACATATACATTTTATACAATTGCAAGAGCTATGTCAACAAAAATGATATATATTTTTTGAAAATAGTTAAAATTTTAACAAGTCGTACGCTCTGTCCAAATCAGCCCTAGTGCCTTCCTCGTATTTCTCATACGGGAAAGGTTTATTTAGTCTGGCGTATTTGCTTTCGCAGAGCTTGCGGAATGCCAAAAACTTGAATTCTTTAATACAAGAATATTTCTCTTTGATGCTCTTGAGAGCATTCAATTTCTCTAAAGTATCGTTGAGCGTCGGTACGAGAACATTGGTCATCGTGACGAATTTGTCTTTTGCTTGACAGGCATCCAAAAAATCAAACACCTTTTTGTCAACTTCTCTCTCTTGATTCTTTATATCAAGTCTTATGCCGTCGCAAAGTTCTATCAATTCTTCGTCGCAGATAAGTCCGTTGGTCTCAATAATCACGCTTATATTCTCTTGGTGCAACGCCTTGATAAGTTCTTTGCAAAAGTGAGCTTGCAAAAACGGCTCGCCACCCGACAAGGTGACGCCGCCGTTCTTAATATAGCTCTTATATCTTTTTATTCTTGCGACGAGATCGGACAAAGATATCTCAATGCCCTTTTCCGTCCACGTCTCGGGGTTGTGACAAAAACCGCAACGCATATTGCATCCCGTGAAGAATATCACGCATCTCAAGCCCTTGCCGTCTACCGCCGAACCGTTGTAAACGGAATCAATTCTCGCCTTACATTTCTCCATGATAAGTTCTCTTCAAGACTTCAAGTTGTTGAGGCTTTGAAAGCTTGTGGAAGTTGACCGCATAACCCGACACACGGATTGTGATATTGGGGTACATTTCGGGGTTTTCCATTGCTATCACGAGTTTTTCTCTGTCAAGCACGTTGACGTTGAGGTGGTGACCGCCGTTCTCAAAATAGCCGTTAAGCATATCGGAGAGGTTGTCTACTCTCTTTTCATTATTCTCGCCAAGCGCGTTGGGCAAAATAGAGAAGGTATTGGAAATACCGTCTTGACAACAGCTGTATGGCAATTTGGATACCGAGTTGAGCGAAGCCAAAGCGCCGCTTGTCTCTCGGTTGTGCATTGGGTTTGCGCCCGGAGCAAACGGCTCGCCCTTCTTTCTTCCGTCGGGAGTTGCGCCCGTCTTCTTGCCGTATACCACGTTAGACGTGATAGTCAATGCAGACAACGTGTGCTTCGATCCTCTGTAAGTCGGAGTCTTCTTAAGCTCGTTGCTGAACTTCGTCAATATATCTACTGCAATAGAGTCTACTCTGTCGTCGTCATTGCCGTACTTGGGGAAATCGCCCTTGATATCAAAGTCAACGATAAGACCGTTGTCTCCGTAAACGGGCGTAACTTCCGCATACTTGATTGCAGAGAGTGAGTCAGTAATAACGGACAAGCCTGCTACGCCGCACGCCATAAATCTCGTGACTTCGGTATCGTGCAACGCCATCTGTATCTTCTCGTATGCGTACTTGTCGTGCATTCTGTGAATTACGTTGAGGGTATTGATATAGAGTT
>CAMWSW010000104.1 GCA_947176975.1 uncultured Clostridia bacterium
ATATAATACCGTTTGATAAATTGCAAGACTTCTTCAATAAGAATTTGAAATAAATAATATATTTAAGGAAAATATATGAAGAAAGTTTTTACGGCGATTATCATTGTAATTATAGCGTGTTTGGCTTTGGCCGGTTGCGCTAATTCTACCGACGGGCTTCCGTCAGGGGAAAACGAAAGCGGAAATTCTGCGGACGTTGCGCCTCAAAATCCATCGGGAGCAGTGAGTGGAAATATAGCGGAAAGCGGAGAACCGCAACAACCTGTCGAAGAGGAGATTACCAAGATGTATATCACTATCAACTCAAATAAATTAGAGGTAACGCTCGAAAAGAATTCTGCCGTTGATGCGCTTGTGGAAAAATTGAAAAACGGCGATATTACTTATACGGCAAACGATTACGGCGGTTTTGAAAAGGTCGGCGCGTTGGGATTCAGCCTGCCGACAGAGAATACTCAAATGACTACGCAAGCGGGCGACGTAATACTGTATTCGGGCAATCAACTGGTTTTGTTTTACGGTAGCAACACTTGGTCGTATACGAGAATAGGCAAAATCGACGGCTATTCGTCTTCCCAACTCAAGTCGGTGTTTGGCAAGGGTAGCGCGCAAGTAATAATTAGTTTAAAATAATATACTCATTACCATATTGTAGTTAGCATGGCAAAAGGCGCAAAGTAGTTTTTGCATTAAGTACATTGCTAGTTTTTGGTTTTGTTATTTCGTATTTTAGATTAGTTGCACTAAAAAATAGTTTATTACTAATGCAAACAACTACTTGTAAGCCTTATAATACACGTTTAATAAATAAAAACGACTCCAGTTGAGGAGTCGTTTTTATTTATTATCTTAATTATATAAAAATATTTTTTTCTTCTTTTTCGCAAGGCACTTTGGAAGGATATTTGCCAGTGAAGCAACCTTTGCAGAAAGTGACTTTTGAATCGGGAGCAATCTTGTCGACAGTCTTTACGTCGAGGAAAGCAAGCGAATCTGCGCCTATTTTTTGTCTCAACTCATCCATAGTGTAGTTGTTGCAAGCAAGGTCCTTTCTCGACGGAATATCCGTACCGAAGAAACAAGGATAGATAAACGGCGGAGAAGAAATTCTTACGTGCACTTCTTTTGCGCCCGACTTCTTGAGAAGCTTGATAATATTTGCAAGGGTAGTACCTCTGACGATCGAGTCGTCGACCATGACGAGTCTCTTGCCCTCGACGTTGCTCTTGAGCGTATTGAGTTTGAGCGCTACGCTGCGTTCTCTCATTGCTTGAGTAGGTTGAATAAAGGTTCTGCCTATGTATCTGTTCTTGATAAGACCCACGCCGTAGGGAATGCCGCTGCCGTGCGAATATCCAATTGCCGCGGGAAGACCGCTGTCGGGTACGCCTATTACGAGGTCAGCGTCGGCAGGAGCGATTTTTGCAAGCATCTTGCCGGCGTTCATTCTTGCTTCGTTTACGCTTTGACCGTCGATTACGCTGTCGGGTCTTGCGGTGTATATATGCTCGAATATGCACAGTCCGCCGCTGTGACCGCAATACTTGGTATTGGATTCCATACCGTCTTGAGTCACGACAATGATTTCACCCGGACGAACGTCTCTCTCAAAGGTTGCGCCGACCGTCTCGAATGCGCAGCTTTCGCTTGCGAAGACTACGTTGTCTTGAATTTTGCCCATACAAAGCGGACGGATGCCGTATCTATCTCTCACTGCAATAAGCTTTTTGGGGCTCATTATGAGGAGAGAGAATGCGCCTTGGAGCATAGGGAATACCTTTTCGACCGCTTCTTCGACGCTATTTGATTTAAGTCTTTGAATTGCAATCAAATACGATACGACTTCGCTGTCGCTCGTCGTGTGGAATATCGCGCCCTTTGCCTCAAGCTTGTCTCTCAATTCTTTGGCGTTGGTGATATTGCCGTTGTGAGATACTGTGAGATTGCCTTTTGCGTATTTCACGCTTATAGGTTGAGCGTTTTCGGGGGTGTTGTTGCCCGTGGTGGAATATCTTACGTGACCTATTGCGATTTCGCCGTTCAACTTGGAAAGAATCGAATCGTTGAAAACTTCGCTTACGAGTCCCATATTCTTGACGAGAGTAATTTCTCTGTCGTTGTTTACGGCAATACCTGCCGCCTCTTGACCTCTGTGTTGAAGCGCAAACAGTCCGAAGTAAACTTGTTGAGCTATGTTGCCAAGACGGGATTTGTCGTATATACCGAATATTCCGCACTCATCCTTGATATTTTCTGACATAATGTACCTACCTTTTTTGATTTATTTTCAAAATCAACTTTATTATAGCAAATATCGCCTGCATAATCAAATACTTGATATAAAAAAATCTTGATTTTTTCAACAAATTTTGGAAATTTTCCCACGCGCACGCACGCGTATGCGCGTAAATAGTATAGATATTTATTTATCAATATTTAGACAAGACGTCAAGGACGCGCAACCTTGCGATTGCGCGTCCTTGCATACTAATGTACAAACCTTTATTTTTAAACCTACTGTCAGTCTTTGACAGAGAAGAGTATAGCTCCGTAAGTGGGGAACGGCCAATACTTGTCGGCGGTATTGACTTCCATTTCGTCTGCCGCTGCGCGAAGCTTGTCCATGGCGGGGATTACGTCCGTGCGGTAGAACATTGCCTTTTTCTCGATATCTGCGATTGCCTCGGCTTTGTGAACCTTTGTGGAGAGCTCGTCGATATACTTATACGCATCTGCGGAAAGTTTGGTCAACTTCTTGGCAGTAGCCGTCTGCGCGGTAGCCTCGAATCCCAATTCTTTTGTTGCGATAGCAGTCTTGGCAAGTTCTTTAATATAAGTGGTTACGGCAGGCAAAATCTGTTTGTTTGCCATATCTATCATTGTCAAAGCCTCAATGTTGACGACCTTTGCGTAATTCTCAAGCAAGATATCCGTTCTGGACTCGACTTCCAATGCGGAGAAGATGCCGTGCTTTTCAAAGAGGGCGATATTCTTTGCGCTCTTGAAGTACGGGATAGCTTCTGGAGTGGATTGCAAGTTGAGCAAGCCTCTCTTCTTTGCTTCTTTTACCCATTCGTCGGAGTAGCCGTTGCCGTTGAAGATAATCTTCTTGTGAGCAATGAAGGTCTTCTTGACGAGTTCTTTGACAGCAGCCATAAGATCGTCTGCGCCCTCGAGTTCATCGGCAAATTGGTCGAGAGACTCCGCAACTATAGTGTTGAGAATAATATTCGGACCTGCGATAGAGAAAGTCGATCCCAACATTCTGAATTCAAATTTGTTTCCCGTGAAAGCAAACGGGGAAGTACGGTTTCTGTCGGTGCTGTCCTTTGTGAACTTGGGAAGTGAACTTACGCCTATTTCATATTCGCACTTTGCTCTCTTGCTGTAAGTTCTGTCTTCTGCGATTGCCGTGAGTATGCCGTCGAGTTCTTCGCCGAGGAACATAGACACGATAGCCGGAGGAGCTTCGTTTGCTCCGAGACGGTGGTCGTTGCCCGCGCTTGCTACGCTGACTCTCAAGAGGTCTTGATAATCGTCAACCGCCTTGATGACAGCCGCAAGGAAGAGCAAGAATTGAGCGTTGTCTTCGGGAGTGTCGCCCGGCTCGAGCAAGTTTTCGCCCTTGTCGGTGGACATTGACCAGTTGTTGTGCTTGCCGCTTCCGTTGACGCCCTCAAAAGGCTTTTCGTGGAGAAGACATACCATGCCGTGACGGCTTGCAATCTTCTTCATCATCTCCATAGTCAACTGGTTTGCGTCGGATGCTACGTTGGATTGCGAGAAGATAGGAGCAAGTTCGTGTTGGGCGGGAGCAACTTCGTTGTGCTTGGTCTTTGCAAGTACGCCGAGTTTCCAAAGCTCAGTGTCGAGGTCTGCCATATACTTGACGACTCTTTGCTTGATTGAGCCGAAGTAGTGGTCTTCAAGTTCCTGTCCCTTGGGAGCAGGAGCGCCGTAAAGCGTACGACCCGTGTATATCAAGTCTTTTCTCTTTTCGTATACGCTCTTGTCAATGAGGAAGTATTCTTGTTCCGGACCTACAGTCGTCGTCACGCTGCTGACGTCCTTGCCGAAGAGCTTGAGTATTCTGCAAGCCGTCTTGCTCAAAGCCTTCATTGACTTGAGAAGAGGAGTCTTTTTGTCAAGAACTTCGCCCGTATAGGATACGAATGCCGTAGGTATGCAAAGCGTTCCGTCTTTGATGAATGCGTAAGAAGTGGGGTCCCAAGCCGTGTAGCCTCTTGCTTCAAAGGTGGCTCTGATACCGCCGTTGGGGAAAGAAGACGCGTCGGGTTCGCCCTTGATGAGTTCTTTTCCGCTGAACTCCATAATCACTTTGCCGTCGGCAGTGGGTTGGATAAAAGCGTCGTGCTTTTCTGCCGTGATACCCGTCATAGGTTGGAACCAGTGGGTATAGTGCGTGCAACCTTTCTCGATTGCCCAATCCTTCATTGCGTTGGCGATTACCGTCGCGCAGCTCAAAGAAATGGGAGTGTCGTGAGCGATACAGGATTTGAGTTCCTTGTAAGTGTACTTGGGAAGTCTTTCTTGCATTACGGTGTCGTTGAATACGAGACTACCGAAAAGTTCTGACATTACCATAAATATATTTCTCCTTAAAAAGTGTTTTCTTTAGATAAACAAAAAAGGCGCTAATTAGGGTTTGACCTAGTTAGCGCCTTTGCTACAATGACAGTATAACTTTTCACAAAAAACTTGTCAAACGATTTGAAATAAAAAAATTCGATTTTTGAAATTTTTTGTAGAAAGGTTTTTTGGTGGAGTAAAGGCTTCCAAGTAGTATTTGCATTAGTAACTAAGCTATTTTTTAG
>CAMWSW010000105.1 GCA_947176975.1 uncultured Clostridia bacterium
CTCTTTACCATGTCTATATCCTTTTATATTTATTTTTTGATGCCGATATCACTTCGACAAAAGCATCCGTCGAAGTGAATTTTACTTACTGCCTCATACGCCTTGGCTCTTGCCTCGTGTATATCCTTTCCCTTTGCAGTTACGCCAAGCACTCTTCCGCCGCTCGTCACGAGCTTGCCGTCTTTAATTGCCGTGCCTGCGTGGAAAATCAAGATATCGTCGGCGACGTCGCCAATGGTGATTTCCTTGCCCTTTTGATAGCTCTCGGGATAACCGCCGCTAGCCATGACTACGCATACACAAGCGTCGTCCGACCACTCGATATTTATCTTGTCGAGCGTGCCGTCAACTACTGCGTTGAATATATCGCACAAATCCGTCTTAAGTCTTGGCAATACGACTTGGGTCTCGGGGTCTCCGAAACGCGCATTGTATTCCACTACCTTTGCGCCGTCGTCGGTGAGCATAAGTCCAAAATAAAGCACGCCTTTGAAGGTCCTGCCCTCTTTGTTCATTGCATCGACTGTCGGAAGAATAATATTCTTCATTACCTCTTCTTCAACTTCTTTGGTGTAGATAGCCGACGGAGAGAACGTACCCATACCGCCCGTATTTAGACCTTGGTCGTTGTCGTAAGCTCTCTTGTGGTCTCTTGCGTTGACCATTGGGATAATCGTTTTGCCGTCGCAGAAAGAAAGTATTGACACTTCCTGTCCTACCATAAATTCTTCGACGATTACTTTCTTGCCAGCGTCCTTGAACTTGCTGTCAACCATCATTTCCTTGGCAGCCTTGAGTCCCTCTTCTTTGGTCTCGCAGATAATTACTCCCTTGCCGAGAGCAAGTCCGTCAGCCTTGACGACGAGAGGATATTTTGCCTTAGCAAGATACTCCACCGCCTTGTCGTAGTTGTCAAACTCCTCATAATTTGCGGTAGGAATACCGTACTTCTTCATCAAATACTTGGAAAAGCCCTTGCTTGCCTCGATTATTGCGGCGTTGGCTCTCGGTCCGAAAGCTCTGTGTCCCTTCGCTTCAAGTCTGTCTACAAGACCAGCAGCCAATGGGTCGTCGGGCGCAACAACAGTCAACTCGATGTCCTTGTGACTGTCCACAAAGTCGACGATAGCGTCGAAGTCCATTACCGAAATAGGTACGCACTCGGCAATTTGACTGATACCGCCGTTGCCCGGCAAACAATAGATTTTGTCCACCTTTGGACTCTTTGCAAGCGACCAACATATCGTGTGTTCACGACCGCCGCTGCCTATGACTAATACGTTCATAAAAACTCCTTTTAATGTTTGAAATGTCTATCTCCACTAAAGATCATAGATATTCCGTACTTATCGCAAGCATCTATCGAAAGTTGATCCTTGATACTTCCGCCCGGTTGCATAATTGCGACGATACCGCCCTCGTGAGCTGCCTCAACGCAATCGTCAAACGGGAAGAACGCGTCGGATGCAAGTACTGCCCCGTGCGTATCCGTCAAAGAATGCGCGATTGCTTGCTTTGTTGCTCTGATTCTGTTGACCTGTCCTCCGCCGATACCGAGGATGGTCTTGTCCTTTGCAATTACGATTGCGTTGGACTTGGTGTGCTTGACTACCGTCATTGCAAAAATCATATCTTCGATTTGCGCCTCAGTAGGTTGAGTCTTGGTGACGACTTTGCACTTATCTTTATTTACCACCATTCTGTCGAATTCCTGTACCAAAAGACCGCCTACGACTTTCTTCATATCGTAGCAATTTGCAGGCACAGCCTTCATGATATTAGGCAACTTCAAAAGTCTGATATTTTGCTTTTGCTTGAGTATTGCAAGCGCCTCGTCCGTGAAGTCTGGCGCGACTACTATCTCAATGAATATCTTGTGAATCTGCTCTGCCGTCTCTTTGTCGATAGTACGGTTGGCAGCCACGATACCGCCGAATATAGAAGTCGGGTCTGCCGCGTTAGCCTTGAAGAAAGCTTCGCTTATCGTCTTTGCGGTAGCTACTCCGCATGGATTTGCGTGCTTGACTGCTACTACCGTAGGCTCGGAGAATTCACGAAGCAAATCCAAAGCGCCGTTGGTATCGTTGATATTGTTGTAAGAAAGCTCTTTGCCGTGCAACTGTTGCGCAACTGCAAGCGAACACTCCACGTCAAACGCTTCCTTGTAGAACACCGCGTTTTGGTGAGGGTTCTCGCCGTATCTCATATCTTGAGCCTTATCAAAAGCCATTGTAAATTGCTCGGGGAACTCGATATCGAGTTTTTGACGGAGATAATTGGCAATCAAAGTATCGTAGTAAGAGGTATGTTGATATACCTTGTACATAAGATAGAACTTGGTCTCTTTGGTGATTCCGCCGTTCTTAAGTTCTTCAAGTACCTTTGCGTAGTCGGCAGGGTCTACCATAACTGCAACGTCTTGATAATTCTTTGCCGCGCTTCTAAGCATAGTAGGTCCGCCGATATCGATATTCTCTATTGCCGTCTGCAAATCGATATTAGGTTTCTTTACCGTCTCCTTGAAAGGATAGAGATTGACGACGACGATATCTATCGGGTCGATATTCATACTTGCAAGGAAATCCATATGCTCCTTGTTGTCTCTCATAGCCAAAAGTCCTGCGTGTACCTTTGGGTGCAAAGTCTTTACTCTGCCGTCAAGACATTCGGGGAAACCCGTCACGGAAGAAATATCAACCGCTTTTACGCCTGCCGCGTTGAGTACTTTCAAAGTACCGCCGGTAGAGATAATCTCATACCCAAACTCAATCAAACTCTTTGCCAATTCTACAATACCCGTCTTATCGGATACGCTAATAAGCGCTTTCTTTGCTGCCATAACTACTCCTGTTGAGTCTTTTTTAAGTTCTCGTGGTAATCTTGCTATCGATTTGCGCGCTAAGTTCGTCTAGTCATTACGCACGTAACTCTGCTACGCACGCAATGCCTATCCTGCTTATCGCAAAAATCGCTTACGCAATCTTACTCACGCTCACTTTGCAAAAGTCTCTATTTATTTTAATCTTTATTTTTTATATATCATATTTATATAATGTCATTTCGAGCGAAGTCGAGAAATCTATCGCCCTATATCTCTCTGCACAACTTCGCAACGACGCTTGGAAGAAGTACGTGCTCCACTTCGAGTATTCTTGCCTGCAGGCTCTCGGGAGTGTCGCCATCTTTGACTTCCACTTGCTCTTGAGCAATAATAGCTCCCGTATCTGCGCCGTAGTCTACGAAATGCACCGTGCAGCCGCTGACCTTATCTCCGCTTTGCAACACGCTCTTATGCACGTTGAGTCCGTACATACCTTTTCCGCAGTGCTTTGGAATAAGAGACGGATGGATATTGATAATCCTTCCCTCGTATTCGTCCACCAAGGCGGGCGTGACGATTGCAAGATACCCAGCCAAAACTATGAGGTCAATATCGTACCCTTTGAGATACTCTATTATCGCCTTATCCCTCGTCTCGTTGTCGCCGTAGTCCTTTGCTTTGAAAGTCTTGTAATCAATGCCGTGTTTTTTTGCCCTTTCGATTGCAACAATGCCTTCTTTGTTTGTGATTACAGCAACGACCTTGCCGTCAATCAAACCGCTCAAAGTGCCGTCGATGACCGACTGCATATCGCTTCCGCTACCCGATGCAAATACCGCTATGTTCTTCATACTCACCCAAAATTTTTTGCGTATATGAGATATGCCCTGCAAAATTGCAAGGCATACCTATCAAAGTTCTACTTGTCCGTCCTTATCGGTAACTTCGCCGATTACGTAGGCTTCTTCGCCGAGAGTCTTGAGCTCTTTGACAACAGCCGTCGCAATAGACTTGTCCACTGCAAGCACCATACCGATACCCATATTGAAGGTATTGCACATCTTTCTGTCGTCAATACCCGCAATCTCTTGCAAAGCCTTGAATATTCTCGGCAACGGATAGCTCGTCCTGTCAATCTTGACGCCCATACCGCTTGGAATGATTCTCGGCACGTTTTCTATAAATCCGCCGCCCGTGATATGCGCGATACCCTTTATCTCGAACTTTTCTATCAAAGACAATATCGTCTTGACGTATATCTTCGTGGGAGTCAGCACGAGTTCAGCAGGAGTGCAACCAAGAGTTGCGTTGAACTTGTTGAGGCTCTCTTTGTCCTCGCCGAAGAGCTTGCGTACCAACGAATAGCCGTTGGAATGAATACCGCTTGAAGCAATGCCCACCAAGGCGTCGCCCACTTTGATATTCTTGCCGTTGATAATCTTATTCTTCTTGACGATACCCACGGAAAAGCCTGCGATGTCGTATTCGTCTTTAGCGTAGAAGCCCGGCATCTCCGCCGTCTCTCCGCCTATCAACGCGCAACCTGCCTGACGGCAACCTTCGCTTACGCCCTTGACTATCTCCGCAACCTTCTCGGGTACGAGCTTGGACAATGCTATATAGTCGAGGAACAAAAGAGGTTTTGCCCCTTGGCATACTATGTCGTTGACGCACATAGCAACGGCGTCAATACCTATAGTGTCGTGCTTGTCCAATACGAATGCATATTTGAGTTTTGTTCCTACGCCGTCAGTACCTGCAACCAAGCAGTCGGAATCTTCCTTATCGCCCAATGCGTAAAAACCGCCGAAACTTCCCAAATCGCCAAGCACGCTTTCATTGTACGTCGTCTTGACGTATTCTTTCATCAACTTAACGGCTTTGTAGCCCGCTTCTACGTCCACGCCTGCGGACTTATAATCTATTGCCATATGATTAACTCCTTAACTCAATATATTTAAAACTCTTCTTTCGACTTATGAAGATTACTTGGAAAGTCCCATTC
>CAMWSW010000106.1 GCA_947176975.1 uncultured Clostridia bacterium
AAATTGCCCGACGTAATCAAAAAGAATAAGGAAAAGAATAAGCAATGAAAGTCAACGTAATAGGCGGAGGCTTGGCGGGCAGCGAGTGCGCGTATCAACTTCTCAAGCGTGGCTTTCAAGTAGATATGTACGAGATGAGAGGAGTCAAGAATACTCCCGCTCACTCGACGGTAAGTCTTGCGGAATTGGTGTGTTCCAATTCTTTAAAGGCGCAGAGCCTTGACAATGCGTCGGGACTTCTCAAATACGAGCTTGCAAGATTGGACAGCCTTATCCTGAAATGCGCTTATCAAAGCGACGTGCCTGCGGGCGGAGCTTTGGCGGTGGACAGAGTAAAGTTGAGCGAGCGCGTGGAGAAAGTACTGCAAGGATTTGACGGATTCAAGTTGATAAGGCAGGAAGCCCAAAGCGTCGACTTGAATACTCCCACGGTAATTGCCACAGGTCCGTTGACGTCGGAGAGTATGGCAAAGTGGATTGAGGACTTTCTCGGCGGAGAATATCTCAACTTCTACGACGCCGTTGCGCCTATAGTAGACGGCGAAAGCATAGATTACGACAAGGCGTTTTTCGGCGCAAGATACGGCAAAGGCGGAGACGACTATCTCAACTGCGCAATGAATAAAGAGCAGTATTTGGCGTTTTACGACGCGCTTATCCACGCGGAGAGAGCCAAACTCAAAGACTTTGAATTCGAGGTATTTGAGAGGTGTATGCCAATAGAAGTCATGGCTTCAAGGGGTGTGGACACCATGAGATACGGACCGCTCCGACCCGTGGGTATACGCAATCCGCACAGCGAAGAGAGACCGTACGCGGTGATACAACTTCGCAAAGAAGACGGCGATGGCACAGCTTTTAACATAGTGGGCTTCCAGACCAATCTCAAATTCGGAGAGCAAAAGAGAGTTTTCTCTATGATTCCGGGACTTGAGAACGCCGAGTTTTTGAGATACGGAGTAATGCACGCCAACACCTTTATCAACGCTCCCAAAGTATTGGATTGCGCATTTGGCGTAAAGAAAATGCCGCGTATATTCTTTGCGGGACAGCTCACGGGCGTCGAGGGATATATGGAGAGCGTGGCAAGCGGACTTTTGGCGGGCATAAATCTTGCAAGACGGCTATCAAATAAAGAAGACTTGATAATGCCGCCGACAAGCGTAATGGGCAGATTGCAAAGGCATATATCCACGCCGAGCGACGATTATCAGCCTATGAACGCCAATTTCGGAATATTGCCCACGTTGGACGATGCTCCGAGGGACAAAAAGAAAAGGAAATTCAAATATTCTTTGCGCGCAATAGGCGCCGTAGAGAATTATCTCAAATCAATAAAGGAGATTTAATTATGGAAATGATGGGTACTACCATTTGCGCGGTAAGACGCAATGGAAAAATCGCAATAGCAGGCGACGGACAAATCACAATGGGACAAAGCGTCATACTCAAGGGTACGGCGAAGAAAGTCAAGAGAATATTTGACGATAAGGTGGTAATCGGATTTGCAGGCAGCGTGTCCGACGCAATATCGCTCAGCGAGAAATTCGAGAAGATGCTACAGAAATACAGCGGAAATCTTATGCGTAGCGCAGTAGAGCTTGCCGAGCTTTGGAGAGATGACAAGTTGCCGAGAAAACTCGAGGCAATGATGCTCGTAGCCGACAAGGACAACTTGCTTATCGTGTCGGGTAGCGGAGAAGTAATCGACCCCGACGGCGACGCTTGCGCAATAGGCTCGGGCGGTAATTACGCTTTGGCTGCCGCAAGAGCAATGGTCAAAGAGACGAATCTTTCCGCAAAAGAGATTGCGTATAAGGCGCTCGTCATTGCAAGCGAACTTTGCGTGTTCACCAACAACAATATAATTGTAGAGGAGGTGTAATATGAATGATTTTACGCCAAAACAAATAGTTGCCGAACTTGACAGATATATCATCGGTCAGCAAAGCGCCAAAAAGGCGGTTGCCGTAGCGCTCCGCAACAGATACAGAAGAAGCAGACTTCCCGAAGCTTTGAGGGAAGAGATTTCTCCAAAGAATATCATTATGCAAGGACCTACCGGCGTGGGTAAGACGGAGATTGCAAGAAGACTTGCAAAACTCGTCAAAGCTCCATTTATCAAGGTAGAGGCGACCAAGTTTACCGAAGTGGGCTACGTCGGAAGAGACGTAGAGTCTATGATACGCGACCTCGTAGAGGCGTCTATCAGAATGGTAAGCGAAGAGAAGTCCAAAGAAGTAGAACTTCGCGCAAGAGAGATTGCGGAGGAAAAACTCGTTCCCGCCATTACCAAGAAGAGAAAAGAGGCTTATCCCGATTTGACGGACGGTCAGATGAGAGGATATATCTTGCAAGAGATAAGAGAAGGCAAGGTAGACGATCTCGTCATCACACTTGAATTGCCCGTCAAGCCAAAACAGCAGACGATAAGCAATCAAGCGGGTATGGAGATAAACATCAACGAACTTTTCGGGTCTATGATGGGCGGAGGCAAGACCAAGTCCAAGACTGTCACAGTCAAAGAAGCTTTGAAGATACTCATGGAGATGGAAGAGGAAAAACTTATCGACCCCGACAACGTCAACGCCGAGGCAATTTCGAGAGCGGAAAACGAGGGTATTATCTTCATTGACGAGATAGACAAGATAGCAAGCAAGTCTAGCGGAAGCAGCGGCGGACACGACGTGTCGAGAGAGGGCGTGCAGAGAGATATATTGCCGATAGTCGAGGGATGTACCGTCAACACCAAGTACGGACAAATCAAGACGGATCATATTCTCTTCATAGCCGCAGGCGCGTTCCATATCTCAAGCGTATCGGATTTGATACCCGAACTTCAAGGAAGATTCCCAATATCCGTCAAACTTGACAGCCTTACGGAAAAAGACTTTGAAGAGATATTGACCAAGCCCGACAACGCAATATTGATGCAATACACTGCGCTCCTCGGCGTGGATAATATTAGGCTCAAGTTTACGGGAGAGGCAATCAAAGAGCTTGCCAAGATATGCGCTGTAGAGAATGAGAATAAAGAAGATATAGGCGCAAGACGTCTTCACACAATGATGGAGAGCTTGCTCGAAGATATATCCTACGAGGCTTGCGATATGCAAGGACCTACAGACATTACGATTGACAAGGCGTACGTCGACGAGCATTTCGATAGCGTAATCAAAAAACTCAATCTCAACAAATATATACTGTAAGAGTATTCGTCTCCGTCCGACGTCATTCTGAGCGAAGTCGAAGAATCTCTGAAATAAATACGGTATAAAAATAAATAAAACAAGCAGAGGCTGTATATGATAAACATACCAAAGGGAACAAAAGACGTATTGCCAAGCGAGAGTTACAAATGGCACTATATCGAGAATACCGTGCGCGAAGTCGCAAGACTTTTCGGCGCAAACGAGGTGCGTACTCCTACATTTGAACACACAGAGTTGTTTTTGAGAGGAGTGGGCGACACGACGGATATTGTCAACAAGGAGATGTACACCTTTGAGGATAAGGGGAATAGAAGCATCACGCTCAAGCCCGAAGGGACGGCAGGTGTGGCAAGAGCGTTTATTGAAAATTCGCTTTTCAATGCTCCTCAACCCACCAAGATGTACTATATCACTCCCGTCTTCAGATACGAAAGACCGCAAGCAGGCAGATTGAGAGAACACCACCAATTCGGCGTGGAGTTTTACGGCTCGACTTCGCCAAGCGCAGACGTAGAGGTAATTTCGCTTGCAAAGAGTATATTTACAAAACTCGGCGTAAAGGAGTTGGAACTCAATATCAATTCCATAGGTTGCAAGACTTGTCGCAAGGATTACAATAAGGCGCTCAAGGATTATTTTTCATCCAAGATAGACAAGATGTGCGCTACTTGCAAGGAGAGGCTTGACAAGAATCCTTTGAGAATACTCGACTGCAAGGAAGAGGGATGTAAAGCCATTGTCAAGGATGCGCCCAACACGATAGACTATCTATGCGCCGACTGCAAGAGCCACCACGAGAGCGTATGCAAGGGGCTTACGTCAATAGGTCTCGATTACGTAGTCAATCCGCGTATCGTCAGAGGACTTGACTATTATACCCGTACTGTCTTTGAATTTATCTCCACGGGCATTGGCGCGCAAGGCACGGTATGCGGCGGCGGAAGATACAACGACCTCGTCGAGCAAGTAGGCGGCAAGCCTACGCCGGCAGTGGGATTCGGTATGGGCATAGAGAGACTTATCTTGGTACTTGAAAGTCTCGGACTTGAAATAGGCAAGCCGTATGCGCCGACGGTGTACATTGCGCCGATGTGCGAAGAGGCAAAGTCGCTTGCTTTGATTCTTGCCAACGACTTGAGGGCAAATGGCATATCCGCCGAATTCGATATTATGGACAGGAGTTTTAAGGCGCAAATGAAATACGCCGACAAGCTGTCCGCAGACTTTGTGGCTATCATAGGAGAAGACGAATTGAAAGCAGGAAAAGTCGCCGTCAAGAATATGAAGACGGGAGAGCAAGAGAGCGTGGATACGAATAAACTCGTCGAGTATATTCAAATCAAAAAGTGATTTCAGCTCTTACTCAACAGTTCGGCGAGAATGGAGATAGGCAAAGAATAAAATAGAAGATTTTGCGTCAAGATGATTTTTGGCGAGGGACGGCGTACTAGCCGTACGTCGGCGTGAGCCGAATATTATATTGGCGTGAAAGATGCATTTTAGATTCGACTAGCCTACATTCGAGACGAACATATAATATTGATAAAATACGGAGGTATTTAATAATGATTTCAGCAGGAGATTT
>CAMWSW010000107.1 GCA_947176975.1 uncultured Clostridia bacterium
GTCTACGAAAAGGGGAATATTGTGCAATTTGGCCGTTTTTCCTATCTGAAATAAGTCGGTCATGGTGCCCGTGACGTTGGAAATATGATTGACACATATCAATTTAGTGTCAGCCGTGATTGCGTTGGCTACGGCGACGGGAGATATCACGCCGTCTTTGTCGGGAGTCACTTCAATGAGATTAACATCTATCATATTTTTGAGTTGATATAGCGGACGTGCGACGGAATTATGCTCGTTGGATGTATAAATTACGTCTATGTGTTGATTTTTGAAATTGAATAAGTATCCGAATATTGCAAGATTGCATGCCTCGGTACAGTTGGACGTAAAGATGAGTTCATACCTTGAGTCGCACCCGAATAAAGATTTGAGTAATTGACGGGTGTCGTATATCTTTATTGCCGTATCTATAGAGTCGTTGTGTCCGCCGCGGCCGGGGTTGGCGGAATAGGAGAGCTGTTTGAACATCTCGTCAAACATACGTCTTGGCTTGAATCTTGAAGTTGCGGCATTGTCTAAATATATCATTTTTTCCCTCACAAAATTGTTTTTTATCTAATATATTGTATTAGGAGCGAGTTACATAAATACCAAGGAGGAAGTCATGATTTATTCTCTTATAATTTTTCGCTCCCGAAACGATGCGCTGGCAATGCGTAGTTACTTATCGTCGAGAGGCGTGACTAGCGCGACTGTCAATGCGCCAAGAAGTTTGACGCAGTCTTGCGGACTTGCGCTCAAGATTCAAGGCGTATCAGTGCAATCTCTCGTCGGATTGATAAAATCTTGCCCTGCCAAGGTCCGTTGCGCGGTCTACCAAGCATATATGGGACAGGGAGGCATAAGATATAGTCTGGTAATATGACGCCTGTCGTCGCTCCCAAATGGTGCATCTAAATGCGTTCTTTGGTTGTCTTCCGCGCGCCCACTCGGTCGACGTACAGTATAGTACGCCTTGACCTCGACGCCGAACACAATACAATTCAAATTACGCTATTTAGACGCTACGCGATTTTATAATAAAGTTGCACCGTTTGGAAAGTGTCGACAGGTAATTTATATTTTATTGAATCTTAAGAAAATCCAATTAACGGCTTAAATATACTAAAAATACTTTACAAAGCGTATATCTTGTAATATAATTATTATAATTTATAAATTTTTAGGAGTATATAGTAATATCCATGGTTGTTCCTTTATCGGCAGCAAGCGCATTATCTTCTTCGCGACTCATTGGTTATCTCGTCGCAATTGTCATTCTCGTCTTTTTGTCGGGCTTTTTCTCTTCGACGGAGACGGCATTTTCATCTCTCAATAGAATCAGACTTAAAAATCTTGTTGCAACCAACAAGAAAAAGTATTCTAAAGTATATTTTTTGAGCGAGCATTTCGACGCTCTAATTTCAACCATTTTGATAGGCAACAATATCGTCAATATCACGGCAACGACTTTGGCGACGATTATGTTTTCTGCTTTGATAGCAAACCAGGACGTAGCCGGAGTAGTGTCTACGGCAGTTATCACCGTGGTGGTACTTATATTCGGCGAAGTTATTCCCAAGTCAATGGCAAAACGCGCTCCCGAGACGTTTGCAAGAATTACTGCGCCATTTATTTTGGCAACGTATTATATACTTTTCCCATTCGTGTGGATAATGGGATTGTTGCAGAAACTCTTGTTTAAGATATTTAAGAAAAAGGACAATGAGAATATCACCGACGAAGAACTTATGACATACGTCGACGAAGCCCAGACGGAGGGCGGTCTTGACGAATACGAAGGCGATCTCATTCGTTCGGCAATAGAATTTGACAAAATGACGGTCAGAGAAGTATTTACGCCGAGAGTAGACGTCACGGCAGTTGCGGTAGACGATTCCATGGCGGAGGTCATGAAGGTCTTTAAGGAGACGGGTTATTCACGCGTTCCCGTATACAAGGACAATATGGATACTATCGTAGGTATCCTCAATCAAAAGGACTTTTACGAGGCATATATAGACGGCGCAACTAAATTCTCCAAGATTATGATTAAAAATATCATATACGTGCCCGACACTATGAGAATAAGCGACGTCTTGCGCAAGTTGCAGACGGAGAAAAGACATCTTGCAATAGTCGTCGACGAATTCGGCGGTACGATGGGCGTAGTCACCTTGGAAGATATATTGGAGCAGCTCGTCGGTGAGATTTACGACGAGAGAGACGAAATCGTAGAGCCGTTTGTCAAACTCGTTGACAACAAATATATGGTACTCGGCGAAACCAATCTTGAAGAGTTCTTTGAATTTTTCCACGTCAACAAGGACGGCGCGGAATTCGATACCGTGACCTTGAGCGGATATATTGCTTACGCGCTCAACAGAGTTCCGCAAGTGGGCGATATCGTCAACTTCGAAAATCTTGCAATCACCGTCAAGAAGATGGACAACACCGTCGTAGAAAAAGCCGAAGTACTCGTCAATGACGAGGAAGATGAGAACGACAAGGAAGAAAAATAAGTAAAAACAATTTTAGCATATATAGATTAGAATTTTGGAGGCAAAAATGTACAAAAAGGTCGATTCCTCAATGAACTTCTGTCAAAGAGAAAAAGAAGTCATCGAGTTTTGGAAACAAAACAAAATCTTTGAAAAAAGTGTGGAAAAGAACAAAGGCAAAGAATCATTCTCGTTTTACGACGGACCGCCGACTGCAAACGGTAAACCGCATATCGGACATATCTTGACCAGAGTTATGAAAGATATTATCCCAAGATACAAGACTATGAAGGGATATTACGTTGCGAGAAAAGCAGGTTGGGATACTCACGGTCTGCCTGTTGAGCTTGAAGTTGAGAAACTTCTCGGTATAGACGGCAAGCCCGAGATTGAAAAATACGGAATCGAGCCTTTCATAAAGAAGTGCAAAGAAAGCGTTTGGAAATACAAGGGCGAATGGGAAAAGATGTCGGACAGAGTAGGTTATTGGGTGGATATGGACAACCCTTATATCACCTACGACGACAACTATATCGAATCGGTATGGTGGGCAGTCAAGACTATCGCCGACAAGGGCTTGATTTATAAAGGTCACAAAATCGTGCCATACTGCCCAAGATGCGGAACGGCGCTTTCTTCTCACGAAGTTGCGCAAGGATATAAGGACGTCAAAGAAAAGTCCGTCTTCGTCAAGTTCAAGAGAAAGAACAACGACGGATACTTCCTTGCTTGGACGACCACGCCTTGGACTTTGCCTTCCAACGTGGCTTTGTGTATGAACGGCGACGAGAACTACGCAGAGATTAAAGTCGGCGACGAAATATACGTGCTTGCCGAGGCTCTTGTTCCTACGCTTTTTGAAGAGTACGAGACGATTTCCGTTAAGCTCGGTAAAGAATATGAAAGAGAAGAATACATACCTCTTTACGACACCAACGACACAAAGAAAAAAGCTTATTATATCACAAATGACTCTTACGTCACGTTGACTGACGGTACGGGTATCGTACATATCGCGCCTGCCTTCGGTGAGGACGACTCCAAAGTGGGAAGAAAGTACGATTTGCCATTCGTGCAGATGGTAGACGACAGAGGTAGATTTATTGAAGCGCTCGGCGAGTGGAAAGGCATCTTCGTCAAGGACGGCGACAAACTTGTCATCAAAGATTTGGCGGACAGAGGCTTGCTTTTCAAAGAACTTTTGTTTGAGCACAGCTATCCATTCTGCTGGAGATGCGATACGCCATTGTTGTATTATGCAAGATCAAGCTGGTTCATCAAGATGACTGAAGTGAGAGATAAGCTCCTCAAAAACAACGCAACTGTCAATTGGATGCCTCCTGCGATAGGCGCAGGCCGTATGGGCAACTTCCTCGAAAACGTCATTGACTGGGGCGTATCAAGAGAAAGATATTGGGGCACTCCGCTTCCTATTTGGGTATGTCCCGATTGCGGAGAAATCAAGGTAGTAGGCAGTAGAGCTGAATTGAGAGAGCTTGGCGGACTCAAAGAGGATATTGAGCTTCACAAGCCTTATATCGACAAAGTTACATTCAAGTGTAAGTGCGGCGGTGTGATGAAGCGCACCCCCGAAGTTATGGACTGTTGGTTTGACAGCGGAAGTATGCCTTTTGCTCAACTCCATTATCCTTTTGAGAATAAAGAAGTATTCGAGCAGCAATTCCCGGCAAACTTCATAAGCGAAGCTGTAGACCAGACGAGAGGTTGGTTTTATACGTTGCTTGCTATTTCCACGCTTTTGTTTGACAAAGCTCCGTTCAAGAACTGTATCGTACTCGGTCACGTCAACGACAAGAACGGTATCAAGATGTCAAAGCACAAGGGCAACGTAGTCGACCCGTGGTCGGTGCTTGACGTGCAGGGCGCAGACGCAGTAAGATGGTATTTCTATTCCTCGTCAGCTCCTTGGCTGCCGTCTAGGTTTGCCGCAGAAAACGTATCGGAGTGTCAGCGTAAGTTTATGGGTACGCTGTGGAATACCTATTCTTTCTTCGTGCTGTACGCTAATATTGATAAATACGATCCAAGCAAATACAATCTCAAGGATTGCAAACTGTCTCATATGGACAAGTGGGTACTATCTAAACTCAATACTTTGGTAGACAAAGTAGACAAGTACCTTGACGCATACAAGATTACAGAGAGTTCGAGAGACATTGCCGAGTTTGTAGACGAACTTTCCAATTGGTACGTTCGCAGAGGAAGAGAGAGATATTGGGCAAGCGATATGACGGACGACAAGGTTGCCGCATACACCACGTTGTATACGGTACTC